>JANMDH010000376.1:0-12197 GCA_031376195.1 Gemmobacter sp.
GTTGCGGGCGGCGGTAAGGCGGCGGAAGCCGGAGATAAGGCCGTGGGTGAAGGGGGGCGCGTCGGGGTCGGGGTTGTCGCGGGGGGTGGAAAGCTGCCAGACCTCGACCGGCATGCGAAGGCCAGAAGCGGCGATGGAGGATTGCAGATCGGCAAGGGCTGCGGGGTCAAGGGCGGTGCGGTCGCGGGGAAGGGCGGAGGCGTCGATGGCGGACAGGGGAAGGGTGACAAGGGTGTGCATGATCTGACCTGTGCTGTGGGGCGTCAGGGTAGGGGGCGGAAGGGTAAAGGCGGGGTTGCAGGGGCGGGCGGGGGGTCATCCGCAGATGGTGCGCCGTGCGCCCCGGTGCAAGTCCGCGGCGGCGCGCGATGCTCGGCCTTCCGGTTCAGGAACCAGCGGCCTGCAGCGCCAGATCCATCAGAGCCTTGATGTCCGCCTTGGCCGTGCCGGCAACGATGCGGCCAAGTTCCTGATCGCCTTTCAGCACAACAAGTGTCGAACGGCGCGGGATGTTCATCGCTGTGACCAGCTCCCCTTCGCCCCATTCATCCCAATCAATGTCAATGAAGGTCACGCCCGCCTCATAGGCCGGGTTTTCGGCCTTCAGCGCCTCGATGGCGCGGCCTTGGGCGGCGCAGGTGCTGCACCAGCTTGCCTTGAAGTCAAGAAAGACGGTCTTGCCAGCCGCCAGTTCGGACTGAAGCAAGTCAGGCGTATAGGTTTCAGCCGCCTGAGCGGCGAAAGGCAGTGCCAGACTGATGGCCAGCGTCACAGCCATGAAATCGCGTCGGTTCATTGTCAGACCCCTTAGATGGAAACGGAAAAATCCTGCAGCCAGATCGGCATGATACCGACCAGCCAGGCCTCGATCAGCTGATTGATCCCTGTCAGGATCATCAGGCCGACCACCACGAAAACGACGCCCATGACGGGTTTTGAGATTTCGGCCACCCGGCGCATCAACGCCCGCCGCTTTTGCAACGCTGCGCGCGCGCCATAGCCAAGCGCCAGGATCACCGAAGACACACCCACGGCAAATGCCAGCATGATCGCCGTTGCCCACGCCAGGCTTGCGCCCTGACTGGCCAGCGAAATCGCCCCGCCCAAGGTCGGGCCGACACACGGGCTCCAGACCGCGCCCAGAAGGGCACCCCCGATGAATTGCCCGCCAAGGCCCGACCTATCAACATGGTCCAGTCCCGCATCGGCGCGCGCAGCGACGCCGCCACTGACCAAAGCAAACCGCGCTTGCGCCTGCGGGATCAGAAGGACCGCCCCGAACAGGACCATCATCGCCGCAGCGGCCTGCGCCACTGTTTCCGCCGACAAGCCCAAGGATCGACCCGCCGCCGCGACGCCAACACCGAAGACGACAAAGGACAACGACATGCCACCCGCCAACGCCACTGGCCCCAGCCGATGCGCATTCAATGCGGTTGCGAGGACAATCGGCAACACCGGCAGAATGCACGGGTTGATCAGGGTCAGAAGCCCCGCAAGATAACCAAGCAACAGGTCCATACGGCCCCCTTTGCGCAAACCATTGCGCAACCGTCGATCACAGTCACTCAAACCTTCCGTGAAGGTGTGTTACAACGTCCCGCGCTTCACGCCTGCGCCTGCCGCGACATCTGCACCGCCAGAATGCCCGCCATCACGATCCCGACCCCCAGAAGATCCAACCCCCGAACCTGTTCGCCAAGCAGGACGGCGGCGACGGCGACCCCGAAGAACGGGTTCAGAAAATGGAAGGTGGAGGCGCGGACGGCCCCGATCCGGCCGACCAGCGAAAACCAGATCATCGTGGCCATCAGGCCGGGGAACAGCAGTTGATACACGAAGGCAGCACCCCATTCCCAGGACCAGCGCAGGAACCATGTTTCGCCCACCGCCGAAATCAGACCCAGAATGGTCGCCCCGACCAGCATCTGCAAGCCGACGACCATCAGAAGGTTGCCCCCGCTCGTCGCCCCTTTGACCAGCAAGGTGGCCACCGCGAGGGCGAGCGCCCCGATCCCGCAGGCAAGGATCCCGGGCAGCCATGCTCCGCCTTCGATCCGTGTCCCCATGATCAGCGCGACACCCAGCAATCCCGCGACCAACCCGGCCACGCCCAACCGCCCGACCCGCTGCCCCAGAAAGGTCCATCCCAGCGCCGCCACCAGCAATGGCATGGTGGACGCGATGATGGCGGCCAGCGATGCCTCGATCCGCTGCATCGCGACAAAGTTGAGGCCAAGATACAGACCGTTCTGGCACAGGCCGAAAATCACCGTCGCGCGCCATTGGGCCCCCGTAAGCCGCCACGATTGCCCCAAGGCGCGGGCCACTGTGACGGCCAGCAGCCCCGAAATCAGGAACCGCCCCGACAGCGCCATCAATGGCGGCGCATCCGCCACGATGATCCGTGCCGTCGCAAAGGCCGATGACCACAGAAAGGCGAACACGACGCCCATGCTGATCGCGCGAATATCCATCTTCATGCTGATGCCGGTGGCTCCCGCAGCTCTGCAGGGTTCCCGTCCAGGTCACAGGTCCGCGCGAAATGGCCGTAACGGCCATCCCCGTCCCAATCCGCCCGCGACTCCACGCCTATCCCAACATCCCGGCAAGACCATACCCCGAATGCCTGCGGGTCTTTTGCCCGCAAGAAGACCCCACCGATCCCGGTTGCCCCAGCCACCCCTGATCTCCTGCCGCCAAGTCCCGCCGCCAAGCCTGAACCCGCACGATGTTGTCTGCAAGGGCAAATCCGGGGTCAACGCGGGCGTACCGCGCCCTCTGGTTCGCGTATGATCGCCGCCTCAATCGCGGCCATTACATCCGCAGAAAGCGGCCCATATTCAAGCGCGCCCGCCAGTTCCGTCACCTGTGCACCATTATGAAACCCCGGGATCGGAAAGCTGTTTGCCGACCGTCCCCAAAGCCAGCCGAGCGCACCCTGCACAAGGCTTCGCCCGTCCGTCTGCAACAAAGCGCGCACCGCATCCAACTGGCGCAGATAGTCCGGCGCTGCTTCGCCGCCCTTGAAATAGACCATCCAGTCCAACGATTGCCCCCGCACATCATCGGCACCAAGCCGTCGCCCAGCGCCATATTTTCCACCCAGAAGGCCCATCGCCAAGGGTGAACGGTTGATCGACATCAACCCCTTTGCTTCGATCACCGGCAACAGGGCGTCGGCCCTGAAGAACACGTTCATCGTATGTTGAACGGACACGAACCCTGTGCGGTCGGCAAATGCTGCCGCTCGGTCAGGGAAATCCGTGCTCCACCCATAAGCGCCGATCTTGCCACCGACACGCAACGCCTCAAGCGCATCGAATACGGGTTCGGCGCGATCCACGGAAAGTTCGTTGAGGTGCAGATGCACAAGGTCGATCCGGTCCCGGCGCAGCCGCCGCAGTGAGTGGTCGATAGAAAGCACAATGGCGGCAGGTGAGGCATCCTCGCCCGTCAGCGTCCGCGACGCCGGATCAACGGCATAGCCTACTTTTGTCGCGATCCTGACATCCGGGTGGCCTGCCAACGCCCGACCCAGCACCGTTTCCGAATGTCCGGCTCCATAGGCTTGGGCCGTATCAAACAGCCTGATCCCCAGATCGACCGCCGTGTGGATCGCACGCGCCGACACTGCATCATCGACGGTGCCCCAGCCAGATTGGGTGGTGCCTGCCGTCCACGTTCCGCCAATCGCCCAGCAGCCCAAGCCCATCGCAGGTATTGTGCCGCCGTCCCACAAATGCCGTTCAATCATCGGGCTTTCCTTCCTGCATTTCATAAATCACGATCTTGTTGTTCAGGTACGCAACGCAGGCGTCCAGTTCTTGCTGGCGCGCAACCAGGCGCTCTGCGTGTTGGCGCAAAATGGTCAGCCGCTCTTGCGCCGCCTCAGCAGTATTGGCCCCATCGCTGTGGACCAGCGCCGCGAAACGCCGCATGTCGTGCAACGGCATGCCCGTCGCCCGCAAACGCCCCAGATTGCACAACCATTCTACTGTACCGGGGTTGAATCTGCGCCATCCCCTTCCGTCACGGGCAATCGGCGGCAACATTCCTGATTTTTCGTAAAAGCGGATCGTATCCACCGACAGGCCGGACAAGCGCGAAATTTCGGTGATATCCATGCGTGCACTCCCTCTGCCTACCTGCGTCGCATGCTGGAGTTGGTCGAGGTCAAGCAGAAATTTCCAAATGCACCCCGCGCACAAAACAAAAGGGCCGCCGAAAGGCGACCCTTATGCTGTTCCTTGTCCGGCTCTCCCGCAGGATTAGCCGTTCACGATGTCTTTCAGGGACTTTGCAATCGCGAATTTCACCTGCTTGTCGGCGGCCTTTGTCATCGTTTCGCCCGTTGCCGGGTTACGCACCTGGCGTTCTGGCCGTGCTTTGCAGGCGACCTTGCCCAGACCCGGCAGCATCACAGACCCGCCAGCAGCCACTTCACGCGCCACCACGGCGGCAAGCGCATCCAAAGCCGCGCCTGCGGTCTTCTTGTCCCCAGCCATTGCGTCTGCCACAGCGGCCACAAGCTGCGTCTTGGTCATCGGTTTCATGGACATCGGTCAATTCCTTGTTGTTGTGCCCCGCCAAGAAGGTGGGGTCTGTCCCTGCCCGTTCGGGCCTAATCCAGAGGTAACACAGGTTTTCGGCGGATAAATCAAGCCCTGCGCCTGCAAATCAGCGGATTTCATCCCTCAAAGGAAGGCTGTTTCTTCAAAACTCCGCAACTTGCGGCTGTGGATGCGTTCAATCGGCGTCTCGCGCAGCAACTCCATCGCCCGGATGCCGATCTGCAAATGCCGCGCCACCTGCGTCTTGTAAAACTCTGACGCCATCCCCGGCAGTTTCAATTCGCCGTGCAGCGGCTTGTCGGACACGCACAGCAGCGTCCCGTAAGGCACCCGGAACCGGAACCCATTCGCCGCAATCGTCGCACTTTCCATGTCAAGCGCGATGGCACGGCTTTGCGACAGGCGCTGCACCGGGCCGGATTGATCGCGCAGTTCCCAGTTGCGGTTGTCGATGGTCGCCACTGTGCCCGTCCGCATGATCCGCTTCAGTTCATACCCTTCCAGCTGCGTCACCTGTTCCACCGCATCTTCCAGGGCGATCTGAATCTCTGCCAGTGCAGGGATCGGCACCCAGATCGGCAGGTCATCATCCAGAACGTGATCTTCACGCAGATAGGCATGGGCCAGTACGAAATCACCCAAGGACTGGCTGTTGCGCAGCCCCGCGCAGTGTCCCACCATCAGCCAGGCATGCGGGCGCAGCACGGCGATATGATCCGTCGCCGTTTTCGCGTTCGACGGGCCGATGCCAATGTTCACCAATGTGATCCCCTGCCCATCCGCCCGTTTCAGGTGGTAGGTCGGCATCTGCGGCATTTTCGGCGCATGCGGCAACGCCCCGTCGGCGGTCGTGATCTCCGCGTTGCCCGGTGCAACAAACGCGGTATAGCCGCTTGCCGGATCGGCCAGCAGATCACGCGCGATCATCTCGAACTCGTCCACATAGAACTGATAGTTGGTGAACAGCACATGGTTCTGAAAATGCCTCGGTTCGGTCGCCGTGTAATGCGACAGTCGTGCCAGGGAATAATCCACGCGCTGCGCGGTAAACGGGGCCAGGGGCGATGATCCGTCCGGATAACTGCGCCGTGTGCCGTTCACAATATCATCGTTCGTTGTCGCCAGATCCGGCACGTCGAACACATCCCGCAGGGAAAACTCCAGAACACCGTCCTGCGGCACCGACAGGTCAGGGTTGCCCGACACCGCGAAATGCACGGGCATCGGGGTTTCGGATGCGCCGACAGTGACAGGAACCCCGTGGTTCTGGATCAACAGGCCAATCTGCTGCACCAGATAATTGCGGAACAGATCGGGCCGCGTGATCGTGGTGGAATAAGTGCCAGGCCCGGCCACATGCCCAAAGGACAGGCGCGAATCCGTCTTGGCAAAGCTGGTCGTCGTCAGGCGGATTTCCGGGTAATAGGCGCGCACCCGGCCTTGGGGGCGTTTGCCAGTCACCGCCGCGATAAAATGCTGCGACAGAAAGGCGGTTGCGGCATCATAGATCGCCTCCAGCCGGTCAACGGCGGCCTCGGGGTCCATGAAATCTTCGGGGGCAGGATGGGCAGGGGTGTCAAACAGGGCATCACTCACGGTATTCGTCTTTCGTCAAAAGGATCGCGCATCTTGCACCGGGGGATGCCGCAGGATCAAGCCCTGCCCTTGGCAGTGTGTCGTGACGCCGGGATGACAGTGTTCGGCGTCCCTTGCATGGGTCGCGCACAGCGGGAATAGTGTGCCGATGACGCGCACCCTGCTTTCCCTTGGCCACGGCTATACCGCCCAGGCCCTGACCCGCCGCCTGATCCCGCAGGGCTGGCAGGTGATCGGCACCACGCGCCATGAAACAGCCGTTACCGCCCTGCAAGGCCCGCAGGTCCGCATGCAACTCTGGCCCGGCACGGACCTGATCGATGCTGTCGCACGGGCCAGCCATATCCTGATCTCCATCGCACCCGGCGCGCAGGGTGATCCGGTTCTCGCCGCCCATGCCGATCTGTTTCGCAAGGCCCGTCCCGAATGGGTCGGCTATCTGTCCACCACCGTGGTCTATGGTGATCATCAGGGGGGCTGGGTGTCCGAGGATACGCCCCTGACCCCCGGCAATGCGCGCGGGCAACAGCGTGTGCTCGCCGAAACCCAATGGCGCGCCACCGGCCTGCCAATCCATATCTTCCGCCTTGCAGGCATCTACGGCCCGGGTCGCGGCCCGTTCGAGAAAGTCCGCGACGGCACCGCCCGCCGCGTCATCAAGGCCGGGCAGGTGTTCAGCCGCACGCATGTCGATGACACCGCACAGGTCCTGCAGGCGTCGATGAATGCCCCCAATCCCGGCGCCGTCTATAACGTCTGCGACGACGACCCGGCCCCGCCTCAGGACGTCATCGCCTATGCCGCAGACCTGCTGGGCCTGCCCATCCCCCCCACCGTCCCGATTGAACAGGCCAACCTGACAGCCATGGGGGCCAGCTTTTACGCCGAATCCAAACGCGTGCGCAATGACCGGATCAAGGCGGATCTTGGGGTCAGGCTTTTGTATCCGACGTATCGCGAAGGGCTGCAGGCACTTTTGTCGGTTGAAACCTGACGCAATAATTTGCGCAACAAGGGGTTGACGCATCCGTGATCAGCCCCCACTTGGCACAAGCGGACCGGGCCCCTCTGGCGACATGACGTCGTGATGTCGGACCGCATCGAGCGTGCTCGATGTCATGCCAGAACCCGGCCCTGACCTCGACACACCCCTATGAGTGGAGAGGTCCGAATGGAAATCCTGTATACGCTGTTTCTTGGTACGCCTTTGTGGCTGTGGTTTACGTTCTTTGCCATCGTGATCGCCCTTCTGGTGTTCGACCTTGGTGTGCTGAACAAGGACGACCACGAGATTGGCATCACCGAAAGTCTTAAACTTTCATCGCTTTACATTACCCTCGGCGTCGCCTTCGGTGGCTTTGTCTGGTATCAGCTCGGTGCGCAATCCGCTGCCGAATACATGACCGCTTTCGTGGTTGAAAAAACGCTGGCCCTCGACAACGTCTTCGTCATCGCCCTGATCTTCGGCTATTTTGCCATCCCCCGCGCCTACCAGCACCGCGTTTTGTTCTGGGGCATCCTTGGCGTCATCGTCTTGCGCGGCATCATGATCGGCCTTGGGGCCACACTGGTCGCGCAATATGGCTGGGTTCTCTACATCTTTGCGGCCTTCCTGATTTTTACCGGGATCAAGATGCTGTTCACCGATGACAAGGAAATGGATCTGAACACCAATCCCGTCCTGCGCTTCATGCGCAAACGGTTCCGGGTGACGGAAACCCTGCAGGGCAACCAGTTTTTCGTCCACCAGACCGATCCGCAAACCGGCAAACTGGCGCGCTACATGACGCCTTTGTTTCTGGCACTGGTTCTGGTGGAAATCGCCGATCTGGTCTTTGCCGTCGACTCCGTTCCTGCCGTGTTCGCGATCACGACAGACCCCTATATCGTCTACACCTCCAACATCTTCGCCATCCTTGGCCTGCGCGCCCTGTATTTCGCCTTGGCGGCGGTCCTGCACCGGTTCCATTACTTGAAATACGCGCTGGCGATCCTGCTCGTGTTCATTGGCTCCAAGATTTTCGTGGCCGACCTGCTCGGCTGGGAAAAGTTCCCGGCAAGCTGGTCCTTGGGCATCACCTTTGCGATCCTCGCAACAGGCGTGATCTATTCCCTGTGGCGCAGCAGGGGTGAAACGGCTGACAGCACGGCCCATTGATCCCGATGCCCGGCCCTTCCAAGGGCCGGGCATCCGTTGAACCGGCTAAACGCCGCTTGCCAAATCCTGCCACACTGCCTGCTCCACCGGCCCTGTCATCCCGATCAGGCGCACTGCCGTTACCTCCAGTTCTGCACTTGGCAGCAGTCCTGACAGATCCAGCATCACATCATCCCTGATCCGCTGCCGCGCCAGCGACGCAGGCACCCAGGCCACAGCCACGCCCACCAGCGCCATTTCCAGTGCCGCAAGCGTCAGTGCCGTTTCCGCCCGCGGCGTTGGCGCAGCAATCCCCGGCAGGATGCGGCTTTGCATCACCCGCCCCATGAACACCTCGCCCGGATAGGCGATGTATGGCACATCCCCTCCTGCGATCCGGCTTGCCAGACCGGGCATCGCGGTCTTGGCAATCACCGGGATCAGGCGATCATCGCCCAGCACCGCCGTCTCACTGTATTCGGCACTGATCGGGTGCGCTTCGCCGGGCAGGCGGTAGACCAGCGCAATGTCCGCCTGCCGCGACAAAAGCAGCGCAAAGCATTCATCCAGATTGGCCGACCGCAGCCGCACATAGGTGTCTTCCTGCCTGCGTTGTATCCCTTGCAGGATTGATGGCGTCAGCGCCGTGGTCAGCGCGTGTTGACTGGCGATCACGATCCGGTCCGACACCATCCTGTCCCCGCGCCGCAGATCGACGGCCAACTGCCGCAGATCACCCGCCACACGGATGATCCTCTCCTGTTGCGCCTTGGTCGTTGGGCGCAGTTGCACCGGCTTTCGCGTGCGGTCGAACAGTTCAATCCCCAGAAACTCTTCAATGTTTCGCACACGCCGGGAAAAGGCCGATTGCGTCAGATGCCGCCGCTCGGCCGCCTCGCCAAACGATCCGGTTTGGGCGACGGCGATGATGTCTTCCAGCCAGTCCAGACGCATTTTGCCCCTAACATGCAAATCTTGCATGATCATGTGATGATTTCGCATTTGCGTTGCGTAATATCGTCTGCAATCAGTGATCAATGCAAGTTATCTAAAGGGGCCCCTCATGCACTTATCGCGTTTCCCACGGGTGTTTCTGGCGCATCTGCCCACGCCGCTGGAACGGATGGATCGGCTGACGAAGGAACTGGGCGGACCCGAGATCTGGATCAAGCGGGACGATTGCACGGGCCTGTCCACAGGCGGCAACAAAACCCGCAAGCTTGAATTCCTGATGGCCGAGGCGCAGGCGATGCGCGCCGATGTAGTGATGACCCAAGGGGCGACCCAATCAAACCACGCCCGCCAGACCGCTGCCTTTGCCGCGAAACTGGGGATGGCCTGCCATATCCTGCTGGAAGACCGCACCGGATCGAACAACGCCAACTACAATGCCAACGGCAATGTGCTGCTGGATCATCTGCATGGCGCCACAACCGAAAAACACCCCGGCGGCACGGATATGCAGGGCGAAATGGACCGCGCCGCAGATGCGCTGCGGGCGGGTGGCAACGTGGTTTATGTCATTCCCGGCGGGGGGTCGAACCCGACCGGGGCGCTGGGATATGTGAACTGCGCCTTTGAACTTGTGGGGCAGGCGAATGACCGGGGCATGGTGATCGACCATATCGTGACGGCCACCGGCAGTGCAGGCACTCAGGCGGGCCTGATCACGGGGTTGAAGGCGATCAACGCGGGCATTCCCCTGCTGGGCATCGGCGTTCGCGCCCCGCAGGCCAAGCAGGAAGAAAGCGTGTTCAACCTCGCCCAGCGCACGGCGGAAAAACTGGGTTGCCCCGGTGTCGTTTCGCGCGGCGATGTGGTGGCGGATACGAACTATGTCGGCCCCGGTTACGGTATCCCACAGGCCGATACGCTTGAGGCGGTGCGGATGTTCGCGGAACTGGAAGGCATCCTGCTCGACCCGGTCTATTCCGGCAAAGGGGCGGCGGGTCTGATCGACTATTGCCGCAAAGGGCGGTTCACAAAGGGCCAGCGCGTGGTGTTCCTGCACACTGGCGGGTCAGCGGCCCTGTTCGGATACGATGACGTGCTCAGCCAAAGCCGGTCCTGAAGATGCCCGTCACCTATCTTAAAACCGCCACCCGCACCGCACAGACGGATCAGACCGATGTGCGCGCGGCGGTGGGGGCGATCCTGGCCGACATTGCGCAAGGCGGTGACGATGCCGTGCGCCGCATCGCGCGTGATCTGGATGGCTGGGACGGGCCGATTGTCGCCTCGTCGCAGGATCGCGCGGATGCCGCCGCCAAAGTCCCCGATCAGCTGAAGGCCGACATCCGCTTTGCCCACGCCAACATCCGCCGCTTTGCCGAGGCGCAGCGTGCCACCGTTCTGGATTGCGAAATTGAACTGCTGCCGGGCCTGATGGCGGGGCAAAAGCAGATCCCCGTCTCTGCGGCGGGCTGCTATGTGCCGGGCGGGCGCTACAGCCATATCGCCAGCGCGATCATGACCATCACCACCGCCAAAGTCGCAGGCGTGCCGCATGTCGCCGCCTGTTCGCCGCCGCGCCCGGGCATCGGCATTCCGCCCGCGATCCTGTTCACCATGGATTTGTGCGGCGCGGATGTGATCCTGAACCTTGGCGGCGCGCAGGGGGTGGCAGCGATGGCGAACGGTTTGTTCGGCCTGCCCCGCGCGGATATTCTGGTCGGCCCCGGCAACCAGTACGTGGCAGAAGCAAAGCGCAGCCTGTATGGCCCCATCGGCATCGACATGTTCGCAGGCCCGACCGACAGCATGGTGCTGGCCGACGCGGGCGCGGATGCGGAACTCGTGGCCGCCGACTTGGTGGGGCAGGCGGAACATGGCTATAATTCCCCGGTCTGGCTGGTGACGACATCGGCCGATCTGGCACGCTGCGTCATGGAACTGGTGCCTGCACTGATTGCCACCCTCCCCCCCCTGAACCGCGACAGCGCACAGGCCGCGTGGGCGGATTATGCCGAAGTGATGGTGTGCGACACGGCCGATGAAATGGCCGAAATCGCCGACACCTACGCGCCCGAACACCTGCATGTGCAGGCGGCCAACCTTGATTGGTGGCTGGCACGCCTGCGATCCTATGGGTCCCTGTTTCTGGGTGAAGAAACGACCGTGGCCTTTGGCGACAAATCCGCAGGCCCAAACCATGTGCTGCCCACATCAGGTGCCGCGCGGTATACGGGCGGATTGTCCGTGCACAAGTTCATGAAAACAGTGACATGGCAGCGGGCAACGCGGGACGCATCACGCCTGCTGGCACAGGCCACAGCCCGGATTTCCCGGCTGGAAGGCATGGAAGGCCACGCGCGGTCGGCGGATATCCGGCTGGCGAAGTTCTTTCCGGGGGAACGGTTTGATCTGGGGGGATGGGTCGGGACGAAGTGAATGAAGCTCGACTATGCCCGCTTCCCCACCACCGCCACGCCCAGAACCTCCAGCACCCTCGCCTCGATCTGCGCCGCGTTCATCCCCGCCACGGCATACATCGCCTCGGGGGATGCCTGATCGATGAACGTGTCCGGCAGCACCATCGACCGGAACTTGATCCCCCGGTCAAACACGCCTTCATCCGCCAGAAGTTGCGCAACATGTGACCCGAATCCGCCAACCGCTCCTTCCTCCACCGTGATCAGCGCCTCATGCGTCGCCGCCAGTTGCAGGATCATGTCGCGGTCCAGCGGTTTGGCAAACCGCGCGTCCGCCACCGTCGGCGCAATGCCGCGCGCGGTCAGGGCATCCGCCGCCTTCAGCACTTCGCCCAGCCGCGTCCCGAACGACAGCAGCGCCACGCAGGCCCCCTCACGCATCATCCGACCCTTGCCTATTTCCAGCGGAACACCGCGTAGCCGCCACTGCCGTGCGGATCGATGGCGTGTCCGCCCTCG
>JANMDH010000390.1:0-3929 GCA_031376195.1 Gemmobacter sp.
TATCACACGCTCGAACTCGATCGCTGGCGCAAGTATCTCGGCATGCCGTTAGTCCTCGAGCCGCGGCATTACCCGGCGGATGGCAAACCAGCCGGTTGGAACAAGCCGTCCGGATGGATGGTGATTGCGGCGCAGGAGGCGGGGCTGGACGCGCCACTGCTGTCCCACGCATTGCTGCGCGCGCTGTGGGCCGAGGAACGCGATACGTCGAAGGGCGAGGTGCGGCGTGCCATACCATTTTTCATAGTCGGCAACGTCGCGCAGCCGGAAATCGGCGCTCAGGTCCACCACCTTCAGATCACGCGGCAGTGCCTTGATTACCGCCTGCGAGGTCGCATGAGGACGCGCGCAGAAGCATATGTCTATATTCGAGAAATCAATCTCGTCAATCTTTACCAGATCCGGCAGGATCAAAGGGCGCAGGAAGGGGAACACATCGCCCATCGCCAGTCCCGCCTTGCGATCCGCCGACAGGGCGGTGACCTGCAGCCCCGGATGCGTTGCGATCAGACGCACGAGTTCGGCCCCGGTATAGCCGGAGGCCCCCAGAATGGCTGTGGAATAGGTCATAGCGTGCCTTTGCATCATTCGCCCCTCGGTTAGCACAGCTTTGCACGCGGGTTAAGGGCCGATGGCTTTGCCCCAACGCCACAGGATCGCGGCATAGATCGTCAGCAGAACCACAGCCACGAACGGCAAAGCAAACGTCCAAAGCGGCAGTTCCGCGTCCGCCTGCAACATGAGAACAAGACCCGCATTCCACAACGTGTGAAACAGGATGCCGGGCCAGAGCGTTCCCGTTTTCAACCGCAGAATCGCCAGAAACTGCCCGAGCATCATCGCCGACAGGGCCTGCAGGATGGCGGGTTTCAGATCGTCGGTCAGCAGGCTGTTCGCCACATGGCTGACCCCGAACAGGATGGATGACAGGATCATCGCCATCGCAACCGACATCTGCCTGCGCATCGCGCCGAGGATCAGGCCGCGAAACATCACCTCTTCCGACACGGCAATCAGCGCGGCATTGATCAGGATCAGGCCGACAACGCGCCCCCCGGGCAAGCCCGCCTGTGCCGCGACCACCCCAAAGACCGCGCACAGGATCAGCGGAAAGATGACAATCCAGCCGGTTCCTTTGGACCCGAGATCAAAGCCAAGATCACTGTGCAGAATGGCCCGGTGCGCGGCGATTGCAACCGCACAGCCCAGCATGAATTGCCACCCGATGGAGGAGGTGATCTGCAAGGTGGGATCACCGCCGCCGCGCGGCGCAAGCCCGATGGTCAGGGCAAGCCAGAGGGCGAAGGACACAAGCGCGGGGATCAACGCCCCCCTAAACCCCTTCAAACACCACCTTCTTGCGCAAGAATTGCGTGGCGCGGTCGCTGACCGCCCGGGGGTCGCCCGTCGTCAGGAAGCGTGACACTGTTCCCGCCCCCAGCATCTCCGGTCGGCGGACCAGATAATCCGCCAACGATTCCGCCACCAGGTTGGCTTGGGAGTAGACCTTCACGCCCGGGCCGAGGGCCTGCTCTAACACATCTTCCATCAAGGGGTAGTGCGTGCAGCCAAGGACTGCTGCTTCGGGGTGGGGCATGCGGCGCTTCAGGGCATCGACATGCGCGCGGATCAGGCTTTCGGCCAGCGCTTCATCCCCCGCCTCAAGCGCGTCCACAACGCCGCCGCAGGGTTGCGCCTCGACGTCCACGCCGATGGCGCGAAACGCCAGTTCGCGCTGAAACGCGCGGCTGGCGACGGTGGCGGGGGTGGCGAACAGGGCCACATGTTTCACCGCAACTTCACGCGGGGGGGAATTGTCGCCCCACTGCCGTTCGGTCAGCGCCTCAATCATCGGGACCAGAACCCCCAGAACCCGCTTGTCCGGTGGGATCCAGGTTTCCTGCATGCGTTTCAGGGCCGCGGCGGCGGCGGTGTTGCAGGCGAGGATCACAAGATCGCAGCCTTCTTCCCACAGGCGTTCGGTTGCGGCGCAGGTCAGGGTGAAAATATCATCAGCCGTGCGCACCCCGTAAGGTGCATGGGCATTGTCACCAAAATAGACAAAAGGCACATCGGGCAGGCGTTTCTGCAAGGCGCCCAGAACCGTCAACCCACCCAGACCGCTATCGAAAACACCAACTGCCATTGCCCGCCCCACCTGCCCGGCGGACCGGGAGGTCAGCGGGTTTTGTATTTCGCCTCAAACTCGTAGCCCAGATCATAGGATTTCACAGGCTCGGGCGAAAGGTCATAGGTGGCACGCCGCAGAAAATCCATCATCATGCCGGGATCACTGCGGTAGGGGGCCAGACGTGCTGCGGCGATGGGGTCACCAATTACCACACGCACGGGTTCGTCTATGCGCGCCTTGAACTCTTTCAACAGCAGGCCAAGACGCAGGGAATAGTGCATATGACTGGCGATCTGGAACAGGCGGGAATTGTGCCCGGTGAAAAAGATCGGCACTACCGTGGCATCAGACTTGGCAATCATCTTGGCGGTGAAATTGCGCCATCCGGGGTCCATCGGGCGCGAAAATGGCTTGGCGGATGTGGAAACCGTGCCGCCGGGAAAGACCCCGATCGCCCCGCCCTGCCCCAGATAATCCAGGGCACGGGCACGGGTTTCGAGGTTGAGTTTGACAGCCTCGCGCGTTTCGTCGAACGAGATCGGCAACAAAACGCGGTTCAGGTCTTGGGCTTTGCGAAACACCGAATTGGCCACAATGCGGAAATCGCCGCGCGCGGCATCCAGCAAGTGACCCATCATCAACCCGTCCAGAATGCCGTAGGGATGGTTGGAGATCAGCACCAAGGGCCCATTGGCCGGGATCGCCGACAAGCGACCGCCCGCGATGTCGAGGGTAAGGCCATAGCGTTCCGGGATGACCTGCCAGAAGCTGCGCCCCCGCGCGAGTTCCGCTTCATACCCGGCGGCTCTGCGGATCAGTGACAGCCGACCGGTGACATTTTCCAGTGTCCGGATGACGGCGCGAGAGGTACGGGAGCGGGCCGAACTGGAATAGGTGATGTCGCGGGTCGAATCCGATGCGGTCATTGGTGCCCTGCCTGCAAATCTGGCCTTTTATGCGCATGCTGATCTTTGCGCAGGCCGGTCTGTTACAGGGAAACAGAAGAAGGGCACAGATATTTGACAAAATGATCCGGCTTTTTCGGCCGCTGACACCGGATCGCGGCAAAGCACCTGACAGGCCGGGTTCGCCGTGATAGCGTTATCACCGATCAAATGGGCGGTGGGTATGGACTGGGACAAGCTTAGGATTTTTCACGCGGTGGCCGATGCGGGCAGCCTTACTCATGCAGGCGATGTGCTGCATCTGAGCCAATCCGCCGTCAGCCGCCAGGTTCGCGCCTTGGAAGAAAGCCTGAGCACAACCTTGTTTCACCGCCATGCGCGGGGCCTGATCCTGACGGAACAGGGCGAATTGCTGTTTGATGCGACGCAGGCGATGGTCAAACGCCTTGATGCAACGGCGGCGCGGATCAGGGATAGCGAAGACGAAGTGTTCGGCGAATTGCGGATCACGACTGCAGTCGGGTTCGGCACCCTGTGGCTTGCCCCACGGCTGCCTGCGCTTTACAAAAAGTACCCCAGCCTGAAGATTGATCTGATGCTGGAAGAACGCGTTCTGGATTTGCCGATGCGCGAGGCGGATGTGGCTATTCGCATGAAAGAACCCTCACAGGCTGATCTGATCCGCAAAAGGCTGATGCAGATCCGGATGCGGCTGTATGCAACACCTGAATATCTGGCTGAAAACGGCACGCCCAAAAGCATGGATGACTTTACCCAGCACCACCTGATCGCGCAGCACGCGGGCACCGCCCAAGTGGCCGCCGGAGCAATGCTCGTGGCCGAACTGATGAGCCATGACATTCCATCCACCCTGACGGTGAACAACTATTTCG
>JANMDH010000410.1:0-2720 GCA_031376195.1 Gemmobacter sp.
CGCAGGGCATGTTCAATGCAATTCTGTTTGTGCTGCAGAAACATAGGCACGCGCCTGCCCGACGTGAAGGGGAATATCGGGGTTTCACACTGCATCAGCGCACAGAACGCCCAAATATTGCGCAAAAGCGTCCCCCGCGCCACAATGGCAGGCAGGCCTACCGCACATCCCCGCCTCACATCAAGGTGTGTTGAGATACCACCCGAATGCTGCGAAAACCCCGGCTGAAACAGCGACAAGGTGTATCCCATGCGACAATTCTTGACGGCAACCGGTCTGATCCTGACCCTGATCCAGGCAGTGCCTGCCTATGCCGAAGGCGAGACGGATCAAACCGCAATGGCGGGACATGACATGTCCACCATGGGCGCTGCCGACGGCCCCGCGACAAAAGACTATCAGGCGGCCATGGACACGATGATGACCAACATGATGGTCCCCTACACCGGAAACCCGGATGTGGATTTCGTGGCCGGAATGATGCCGCATCACCAGGGCGCCGTCGATATGGCAAAGATCGTGCTGCAATACGGCACCGACCCCGAAGTGAAAAAATTCGCCGAAGGCGTCATCGCGGCCCAAGAGGCGGAAATCACCTGGATGAAGGAATGGCTGGCGAAACAGCCAAAATGATGGCTTGGCCCCCGGTTAAAGCCGTGATCATCTGAAGGTCCGGCAACCGGGGGCCAAAACATGCACATCCTGATCCTTGGCGCGGCAGGCATGATCGGGCGAAAGCTGGCCACTGCCCTTGCAACGGCATCCCACGGAATCAGCATCGCCCGCATGACGCTGGCGGATGCGGTCCTGCCCGCTGCCCCTGCGTTTGCAGGCCGGATTGATACCGTCGCTCTCGATTTCGCATCCCCCGACGCCCCAGCATCTCTTTTGACGGGCCGTCCCGACATCATCTTTCATCTCGCCGCCGTCGTGTCGGCCGAGGCAGAGGCCGATTTCGCCAAGGGCTATTCCGTCAACCTCGACGCCACCCGTGCCCTGTTCGACGCGATCCGGCAGATGCCCGACTATCACCCGCGCGTCATCTTTGCCTCCAGCACCGCCGTGTTCGGTGCCCCCTTCCCCGATCCGATCCCCGATGATTTCCACCTGACCCCCCGCAGCAGTTACGGTATCCAGAAGGCGATGACCGAATTGCTGCTGGCCGATTACACACGGCGCGGGTTTCTGGACGGCATCGCTCTGCGCCTGCCCACGATCTGCATCCGCCCCGGCCTGCCCAACAAGGCCGCGTCCAGCTTTTTCTCGGGTATCCTGCGCGAACCCCTGAACGGACAACGCGCCGTCCTGCCCGTCCGTGACAGCCTGCGCCACTGGTTTGCCAGCCCGCAATCGGCTGTCGGGTTTTTCCTTCACGCGGCGGACCTTGATCTCGGTTTGGTCGGCCCGAACCGCGCCCTCAACATGCCAGGTTTGTCCGCGACCGTGGCCGAACAGATCGACGCGCTGCGGCGCGTGGCAGGACAGTCCGCCGTGGACCTGATTGATGTCACGCCGGACCCGATCATTGCCGCAATCGTCGAAACCTGGCCGACCCGTTTTGACACCCTGCGTGCGACAGCACTAGGGTTCGTGGCAGAACGGACGTTTGACGAGATTGTCGGCGTTTATCTGCAGTCTGACCGTTAGGCCCCGCTTACGCCGCCCCCGCAACCACCCCCACCGCTGCGTCCAGCGCCCCTGTCCCATGCGGAATGCCCAACGCCACCATGCCCGCCTGCATCACTGCCAGCACGCCCAGCGTCATATGTGCGTTCACATGCCCCATATGCGCCACCCGCAGCCACCCATCAGCCCCCGGATCCTCTGCCGATCCCATCCCCAGCCCGACCCCCAGCGTCACGCCTGCCTTCGCCTCGGTCCAGCGGCGCAGGCGGGTCGCATCCTCTGCCCCGAAACGCACGCTCGTCACCGACCGCCCCCGCGCGGCGGGATCGGCCACGTTCAACCTGATCGCCGGATTGCCCGCCCCCCAGGCATCGACCGCCGCCCACACCGCCCGCGCCAACGCCTCATGCCGCGCATGAATCGCAGGCAGCCCTTCCTCGCCGATCATGTTCAGTGCCTCGCGCAGCGCGAACAGGTGGTGCGTCGGTGCCGTGCCATGCCAGTACTGCCAGAATTCATCCGGTGCGGCGCGCGGCGTCCAATCCCAATAGGGCGTACGCAGGTCTGATCCCACACTTGCCAGACGCGCCTTTTCTGAAAACCACACGAAGGCAAGCCCGGGTGGCGTCATCAGACCCTTCTGGCTTGCCGCAATCGTGACATCCGCCCCCCATTCGTCCATCCGGTATGCGTCGCACCCCAAAGACGCGATGCAATCCACGGCCAACAAGGCCGGATGACCCGCCGCATCCAGCGCCGCACGAACCGCCGCCACATCGTTGCGCACGGTTGATGCCGTATCCACATGCGTCACCAGAACCGCCCTGATCCGCCCCGCCGTATCCGCCCGCAGTGCGGCCTCCACCCGTCTTGGATCAACCGCGACCGACCGCCCGAAATCCAGCACCTCCACCTTGATCCCCACCGCCTGCGCCGCATTGGCCCAGCCGATCCCGAAATTCCCCGTCGACAGCAGCAGCGCCTTGTCCCCCCGGCTGAACAGGTTCACGTTCGCCGCCTCCCACGCCGCATGGCCGTTGCCGATGTACATCGCAAGGTGATGCACCGTTCCCGCCACGACCCGAAGGTCCGGC
>JANMDH010000412.1:0-6333 GCA_031376195.1 Gemmobacter sp.
GGCAGGGCAGGCAGGACGGCGGGGTTCAGCCAGCGATCCTCGAACAGAAACGGCAGGTTATCCGCCAGATGCAGGCTTTGCAGATGCACGAACCGCGCCCCCGGGGCCACACCCAGCGCCCCAGCCCCCGCCCCCGGCATATCCTCCAAAGCCTGATGCAACAGCCGCAGCCCGTACGCCTGCCCCCGTCCCTCCACCTCCAGCCGCGTCACCGGAATATCCAGGCGCGCTTTCCGCACCGGATGCAGCGCCACCCGCGTCCCCGCCTTGCGCCGCCGTTCCAGAACACCCGCATCCGCCAGATCGCGCAAGGCCCGGTTCATCGTCGCCCGCGCCACCCCGAATTCTGTCGCAAGCACCTGTTCATGCGGGATATTTTCCCCCGGCAGCCAATCCCGCACCCGGATGCGGCGCAGCACTTCGTCCCGGATCGCCTCCCATCCCTGCATCACAAAAGACCCACCAGCCGCGCCATCACCCGCCGGTACCCAGCCTCGATCCCGTCCCGCGCCAAATGCCGCCCCGCCCGTACCACATGCCGCCCGGCGGACCACACGTCGCACACCATCCGGTCATCGCCTGCGAAAATCCAGGCATCCAGAATGCCATCCCCCACCCGCCCCTCCAGATCAATCGCCCCCCTGTCCAGCGCCATCAGATCCGCCCATTTCCCCACCGCAATTGCCCCCGCATCCCGCCCCGCCGCCTGCGCACCCCCCCGCACCGCGCCCTCGAACAGCGCCCGCCCGGTTGATCGGTCTGCCCCCGCAATCATCGCCCGCCCCTTGTTCTGCAGGCGCTGCGAATACTCATAACTCCGCAATTCCTCGCTCAGTGAAATCCGCACATTGCTGTCTGACCCCACCCCCCAGACACCCCCCGCCGCCTGCCAGCGCAGCCCGTCGAAAATCCCGTCCCCCAGATTGCTTTCCGTGATCGGGCACAGCCCCACCACCGCCCCGCTCAAAGCCAAGCCCTTGGTTTCCGTGGGTTCCATCTGCGTCGCATGGATCAGGCACCAACGCGCATCGACGGGCACATTCGCCAGAAGCCACTCCACCGGACGCGCGCCGTATGCCGCCTGCACCTCGGCCACCTCGGCCACCTGTTCCGCGATATGCATGTGGATCGGCGCACCGGGCGCATGGGCCGCAAGCAGTGCCAAACTCTGTGCCGACACCGCCCGCAACGAATGGGGTGCCACCCCGCAAACCGCATCTGGGGCCAGTGCGGCCACCGACTGCACGGCCCCTTCATACAATCTGAAGAATCGATCCGCATCATTCCCGAACCGCAACTGCCCCGTCGTCAGCCCCCGCCCGTCGCAACCGCCCCTTTCATACGCCACCGGCAACAGGGTCAGCCCAATTCCCGTGTCCCCTGCCGCCGCAACAATCCTGTCCGCCATTTCCGACAGGGCCGCATAGGGCGCGCCGCCCGGCTGGTGGTGCAGATAATGAAACTCCGCCACCCCCGCATAGCCCGCCTCCAGCATTTCCATCTGCACAAAGGCGGCGATGGCCTGCACATCGTCCGGTGTCAGGTGGTCCAGAAACCGGTACATCAGCGTCCGCCACGTCCAGAAACTGTCCTGCTTCCCCGCCCCCCGGCGTTCCGTCATCCCCGCCATCGCCCGCTGAAAAGCGTGGGAATGCAGATTCACCGGCGCAGGCAAAAGGCATCCAATCCGCCGGTCCCCCGGCTGGGCCGGGGCCGCAACCACCGATGCAATCCGCCCGTGTTTCAAACCCACCCGCACCCCGTCTGCCCAACCCTGCGGCAGCAGGGCGGTTTCGGCCCAAAGGGGGGTATCGGTCATGGCGGCCTCTTGACAGCAATTATTATGTATAGACATATTATCGCCATCCGATCCCGACGCAAGCGAAACCCGCGATGATTCTGACCCATGCCACTTTGGCCACGATGAACGGCGGCTATGGCCTTATCCCGGACGCCGCTGTGGTGATCGCAGGCGACCGGATCACTTGGGCCGGGCCGATGGCCGACCTGACCGCGCAGGGTGAAACCCTTGATCTGCAAGGCCGCCTCGTCACCCCTGCCCTCATCGACTGTCACACGCATGCGGTCCACGCCGGCCACCGCGCGCAGGAATTTGAGATGCGCCTGAACGGCGCGCGCTACGAAGACGTCGCCCGCGCTGGCGGCGGCATCCTGTCCACCGTCAACCTGACCCGTGCTGCGACCGAAGATGATCTGCTGGCCCAGACCCTGCCCCGCATCGACCAGATGATTGCGGGCGGTGTGACGACCGTGGAAATCAAGTCAGGCTACGGCCTCGACATCGACACCGAACTGCGGATGCTGCGCGTGGCCCGCCGCATCCCCCAAGTCCGCCCCGTGGACATCAGAACCAGCTTTCTCGGTGCCCATGCAATCCCTCCCGACTACACGGGCCGCGCCGATGACTACCTTACCGAAATCGCCCTTCCCGCCCTGCGCCGTGGCCACGCCGAAGGCCTGATCGACGCCGTCGATGGCTTCTGCGAAGGCATCGCCTTTACACCCGCCCAGATCCACCGCCTGTTCACCGCCGCCCACGCCTTGGGCCTGCCCGTCAAACTCCACGCCGAACAACTGTCAAACCTCGGCGGGGCCGCCCTCGCCGCCCGTCATCAGGCACTATCCGCCGATCATCTGGAATATCTCGATCAGGCCGGCGTCGATGCGATGGCAAAGGCGGGAACCGTCGCCGTCATCCTGCCCGGTGCCTTCTACACCCTGCGCGACACCCGAATGCCCCCCATTGCTGCCCTGCGCGCCGCAGGCGTGCCGATGGCCGTCAGCACTGACTGCAACCCCGGCTCCTCCCCCATGACCAGCCTGCTGCTGGCGATGAACATGGCCTGCACCCTGTTCCGCCTGACCCCGATGGAGGCGTTGCAGGCCACCACCACCCACGCCGCCCGCGCGCTTGCGCTGTCCGACCGGGGCCGCATCGCCCCCGGCCTGCGCGCCGATCTGGCGGTCTGGGACGCCACCCATCCTGCCGAACTCAGTTACCGCATCGGGACAACCCCGCTTTTCAAACGCATTTTCAAAGGCATATGATGGTCCACATACCCCTTTTCCCCGGTTCGGTCACGCTCGACGACCTTGAAAGCATATGGCGCAACGAATGGACCTATCTGCTGCATGACAGTGCCAAACCCGGCGTCGATGCCGCAGCCGCCAAGGTCGCACAGGTTGCGGCTGGCACTGATGCGGTCTACGGGATCAACACCGGGTTCGGCAAACTCGCCAGCCTGAAAATCGCGCCCGATGATACGGCTGCCCTGCAGCGCAATCTGATCCTCAGCCATTGTTGCGGCGTGGGTGATCCGATGCCCCGCGACGTCCTTCGCATGATGATGACCCTGAAAGTGATTTCGCTGGGCCGTGGGGCGTCGGGCATTCGTTGGGATGTGATCCAACACATCGAACATATGCTGGTGCGCAACGTGATGCCCGTGGTTCCCGCGCAAGGATCGGTCGGGGCGTCAGGCGATCTCGCCCCTCTGGCGCATATGGCCGCCACCATGATGGGCGAAGGGTTCGCAACCTATCAAGGTCGTGAAATGCCGTCGGCAGACGCGCTTGCAAAGGCAGGTCTGACCCCCGTGGTGCTTGGCCCCAAGGAAGGCCTCGCCCTGATCAACGGTACCCAGTTTTCGACTGCCTATGCCCTTGCGGGCCTGTTCGACGGCTGGCGCGCGGCCCAATCCGCCCTTGTCACCAGTGCCATGTCCACCGACGCGGTCATGGCCTCCACCGCCCCCCTGCACCCCGAAATCCATACCCTGCGCGGCCATGCGGGCCAGATCGGGGCAGCCGCCGCCCTGCGCGCCCTTCTTGAGGGCAGCGAAATCCGCGAAAGCCACCGGATCGGCGATACCCGGGTGCAGGATCCCTATTGCATCCGCTGCCAACCCCAAGTCACCGGGGCCGCGATGGACGTGCTGCGCATGGCCGCCGCAACGCTGGAGATTGAGGCGAACGCCACCACCGACAACCCCCTCGTGCTGTCCGATGGCCAGATCGTATCGGGCGGCAACTTCCACGCGGAACCCGTCGGCTTTGCCGCCGACATGATCGCCCTCGCCCTGTCCGAAATCGGGGCCATCGCGCAACGGCGCGTGGCCCTGATGGTCGATCCGACCCTCAGTTTCGATCTGCCACCCTTCCTGACCCCCAACCCCGGCCTCAACTCCGGCCTGATGATCGCCGAGGTCACCACCGCCGCCTTGATGAGTGAAAACAAACACGCAGCCCACCCCACGGTGATCGACTCCACCCCCACAAGTGCGAACCAGGAAGATCACGTCAGCATGGCCGCCCACGGCGCGCGCCGCCTGATGGCCATGAACGCCAATCTCGCCGTCATCCTGGGGGTCGAGGCGATCTGCGCCGCGCAAGGCATCGAATTCCGCGCGCCCCTGCGCACCTCCGCCCCGCTCACCCGCGTCGTCGCCCGCCTCCGGCAGGACGTGGCCACGCTCGGCTGCGACCGCTTTCTCGCCCCCGACCTCGCCGCCGCAGCACAACTGATCACCTCTGGCGCGCTGACGAATGCCGCCGCCGTCCCCCTGCCGCTTCTTCTTTGACAAAAATATCCCACGGGGGTCCGGGGGTGTGAAACCCCCGGCCTCACCACCCGCGAAAGGCCATGCCCATGAATACCCGCCACAACATGCGCGACATCTATCCCGCGACCGGCACCACCATCACCGCGAAATCATGGCTGACCGAGGCGCCGATGCGGATGCTGATGAACAACCTGCACCCCGACGTGGCCGAAAACCCGCACGAACTGGTCGTCTACGGCGGCATCGGCCGCGCCGCCCGCACGTGGGAGGATTTTGATCGCATCGTGGCCGCCCTCAAAGACCTGAACGACGATGAAACCCTTCTCGTCCAGTCCGGCAAACCTGTCGGCATCTTCCGCACCCACAAGGATGCCCCCCGCGTCCTGATCGCGAACTCCAACCTCGTGCCGCACTGGGCGACCTGGGACCATTTTAACGAATTGGACAAAAAGGGTCTGGCCATGTACGGCCAGATGACCGCCGGGTCCTGGATTTACATCGGCACCCAAGGCATCGTGCAGGGCACTTACGAGACTTTTGCCGAAGCAGGGCGTCAGCATTACGACGGCAACCTGACGGGCCGCTGGATTCTGACGGGCGGTCTGGGCGGCATGGGCGGGGCCCAACCGCTCGCCGCCGTCATGGCCGGGGCCTGCTGTCTGGCCGTGGAATGTGATGAGACGCGGATCGATTTTCGTATCCGTACCAGATACGTAGACGCGAAAGCTCAGACGCTGGATGAGGCTTTGGCGATGATCGCGCACTGGACCGCAAAGGGTGAGGCGAAATCCGTGGGCCTGCTGGGCAACGCCGCCGATGTGTTCCCCGAACTCTATGCCCGGATGAAGGCAGGCGGCCCCCGCCCCGATATCGTGACGGATCAAACCTCCGCCCATGACCCGCTGAACGGCTATCTGCCGCAAGGCTGGACGGTAGCCGAGGCCAAGGCGCGGCGCGAAACCGACCCCAAGGCGGTCGAACGCGCCGCCCGCGCCAGTATGCGCACCCACGTCGCCGCCATGGTCGATTTCTGGAACGCGGGCGTGCCCACCCTCGACTATGGCAACAACATCCGGCAGGTGGCGCAGGACGAAGGGCTGGAGAACGCCTTCGCCTTTCCCGGGTTCGTCCCCGCCTACATCCGCCCGCTCTTCTGCCGGGGCATCGGCCCGTTCCGCTGGGTTGCCCTGTCCGGTGATCCCGCCGACATCCACGCCACCGACGCCGCCATGAAACGCCTGTTTCCCGAAAACACCCATCTTCACCGCTGGCTCGACATGGCCGCAGATCGCATCGCCTTTCAAGGCCTGCCCGCCCGCATCTGCTGGATCGGCCTCGGCGACCGGCACAAGGCGGGGCTGATGTTCAACGACATGGTCGCCTCTGGCGAACTCAAGGCGCCCATCGTCATCGGCCGCGATCACCTCGACTCAGGCTCCGTCGCCAGTCCCAATCGCGAAACCGAGGCGATGAAAGATGGCTCCGACGCCGTCAGCGACTGGCCCCTCCTGAACGCCCTGCTGAATACCGCCTCCGGGGCCACATGGGTTTCCTTGCACCACGGCGGCGGCGTCGGCATGGGGTTTTCGCAGCATTCCGGCATGGTCATCGTCGCCGACGGCACCTCCGACGCCGCCCGCCGCCTGACGAATGTGCTGTGGAACGATCCCGCCACCGGTGTCATGCGCCACGCCGATGCGGGCTATGACGCGGCGCTGGACTGCGCGCGGGAACATGGCTTGCGTCTGCC
>JANMDH010000434.1:0-7845 GCA_031376195.1 Gemmobacter sp.
ATCGTCGGACAGCAGGCGGGTGTCGAGCGGCAGGCCCAGATGTTCGGCGGCAAGCTGGCCGTAATAGGCGGTCTGGTGCGAGGCGGCAGTGGTATAGGCGGTGAGCGCATCCTGCCCGCGCCCGGCGGCATCAAGCGCGCGGGCCTGCCAATACAGCGCCTTGCTTTCGCTGATCGGGGTTGTGACGGCGGCCTGCATCGCCACGAAATGCGGCAGGGCCTTGCCGGGATCATCCAGTTTGCGCAGGGCGATGAAGCCAGACAGGAATTCCAGATCGGCGTAATCCGCGCCGTCGGTCAGGTGATGGCCGGATGCGACGCGGTAGGCGTCTGCCGGCTTGCCCGCGCGCATCAGGGCGCGGGCGAGAACGGCGCGGCGTTCGGCCCAGGCTTCGGGCTGGCCCAGACTTTCGGCAGTGGCACTGCGGGACAGGATCAGTTCGGTGGCATCGGGGTAGAGGTCTTTTTTCATGCGCCAGATAAAGCGTGCCTGCGCCAGACCCGGATCATTCTTCAGCGCGGCAGGCACGGCATCCAGCAGCCCGGTCACGCCTTTGACGTCGCCCGCCAGCCCCATCCGGGCAAAGGCAAGCGCCTGCCAGCCCGGCGAGACACGGGACAGCATGCGGTTCGCCTCGGGGGTGCGATCTTGCCACAGCAGCATATCGAGCCGCTGTTCATGGCGCGCCACGGGCATTTCGGGGAACAGGGCCAGCATCGCAGCCTCATCCGCCGCCTCGAACGGCAGGGTGAGCCAGGCACGGCGGGCCTCGGCCACTGCGTCATCGTTGCGGTTCTTGGCCTGCAGGGCGCGGATCAGGGCGACGGACCCTTTGCCGGTTTCGGGTTTCTGCGCGGCGAAATAGGTGATGACACGCGCCGCATCATCCGACCGCGCCACAGCCGCTTCGCCCTTTTCGACCAACAGGGGCAGGCCGGGCCAGTCGGGGCGGCGTTTCAGAAAATCCTCATATTCGCCCAGCAAACCGTCGCCTGCCCGCAGGCGTTGCCATTCCACGATGTCGCGGGCAATCGGGCCTTCGGTTTCGGCCTTGGACAAGGCGGCGGGCCAATCCTTTGCGGCGGCCAGACGAAGGGCTGCGGCAAGGGATTCCTGTGCCTGACCGAGACTGGGAAAAGCCAGCGCAATTGACAGGACAAAGGCGGTGAGGCGGCGGATTTTCAGCATGGGGCGAAAGTGCCAGAGCGCAGAGTCGTCCGCAACACACATCCGCGCCATCAGCGCAGGGTTGCCGAACATCGCATTCCCGGCCCGAAAAATTTTCGTGCGAAAATTTTTCTTTCCACGCGCCCGGTTAGACGCGATGATAGGGCCCGCCCGCCAAAATCGAGGCTGCGCGGTACAGCTGTTCTGCCAGCATCACCCGCACCATCATATGCGGCCATACCATCCGCCCGAACGACAGCGCGAAATCTGCCCGTGCGCGAAGGGCAGGGTCAATCCCGTCCGCCCCGCCGATCACGAAGGCCACGTCCTGCCGCCCGCCATCGCGCCATCGTGCCAGTTGATCCGCAAATTCCGGGCTAGTGCACATCTGACCGCGTTCATCCAGCACCGCGATCAGCGCCCCCGCAGGCACTGCCCGGGCCAGCAGGTCCGCTTCGGCAGCCATTCCGCCGCCGCGTTTGTCTTCAACCTCATGCTCGGTCAGAGGGCCGAGCCCGAGGGCCCGCCCCGTGCGGTCAAATCGATGGGTATAGTCGTCAATCAGCGCGCGTTCGGGCCCGGTTCGAAGTCTGCCCACCGCGCACAGATGCAGGCGCATCAGTCCTGGGCAAGCTGATGTGCCGCACCGGGCATCCACATCTTTTCAAGCTGATAGAAGTCGCGCACTTCGGGGCGGAAGACGTGGACGATCACATCGCCCGCGTCGATCAGCACCCAATCGGCGGTGTCCTTGCCTTCAACCTTGCACAGAAGACCGATGTCCTGTTTCAGGCGATCCATCATCTTGTCCGCAATCGCGGCCACCTGACGGGTCGAGCGACCGGAACAGATCACCATGTAATCCGCCATTTCCGACCGGCCGCGCAGATCAATCTGCACGATCTCTTCGGCCTTGTCGTCGTCAAGCGAGGCGAGGATGCGGGCGAGCAGGTCATCGCTGGAGACATCAGCGTTCATGCGCGGGGCACGCTGGCCAACCGGCAGTCCGGTCGCAGGATCAGAATGTGACAGGACATTGTCCTCCAAAGGGGTGCAGCGCAGAGGGCCTGCACAGCAAAGGTAACACCGGGCCTGTCGAACCTCAATAACGGGAAATGGCGACAGGAAGCGCGGGGCGTTACAGGGGATTGCGGGCCAAGGCAAGCGATTGGTGCCCCAAAGTCTTGCACCACTGCGGATTCGGGCGTATGTGGCGGCTATGAACAACCTTGTCATCCTTGACGACCGGACGCGCCTGCCTTGGCGCTTTGCCAGGCTGACCCGCATTGTCGGCGCGCGACTCAGCGCCTGACGTGCCTTGCGCGTTTTGCGCGCGCCGATGCCTGTTTCCTTTCCCTTTACAGCCAGTGAGAGAGCCATGACCGCTGCTCCGAAAACCCTCTATGATAAAATCTGGGATGACCATGTTGCGCACCGCGCCGAAGATGGCACCTGCCTTTTGTATATTGACCGTCATCTGGTGCACGAAGTGACCAGCCCGCAGGCGTTTGAGGGGCTGCGCATGACGGGGCGACGGGTGCACAGCCCGGACAAGACGATTGCGGTACCCGATCACAATGTGCCGACGACGCTGGACCGGGCGAAGGGCGGCATGAATGAGGAGTCGCGGATTCAGGTGGATGCGCTTGACACGAACGCGAAGGAATTCGGCATCCATTATTACCCGGTGTCCGACGTGCGGCAGGGGATCGTGCATATCGTAGGCCCGGAACAGGGCTGGACCCTGCCCGGCATGACGGTGGTGTGCGGTGACAGCCATACGGCGACACACGGGGCGGTCGGGGCGCTGGCGCATGGGATCGGCACGTCGGAGGTGGAACATGTGCTGGCGACCCAGACGCTGATCCAGCGCAAGGGCAAGAACATGAAGGTGGAAATCACCGGCAGTTTGCGCCCGGGGGTGACGGCGAAAGACATCACCCTGTCGGTGATCGGCGTGACGGGGACGGCAGGCGGGACGGGATACGTCATCGAATATTGCGGGCAGGCGATCCGCGAATTGTCGATGGAAGGGCGGATGACGGTTTGCAACATGGCGATCGAAGGCGGGGCGCGTGCCGGCCTGATTGCGCCGGACGAGACGACCTATGCCTATTGCAAGGGCCGTCCGCATGCGCCGAAAGGCGATATGTGGGAGGCGGCGCTGGCCTATTGGAAAACGCTGTTCACCGATGAGGATGCGCATTTCGATAAGGTGGTGACGCTGCGCGCCGAAGATATTGCGCCGGTGGTGACATGGGGGACGTCGCCCGAGGATGTGCTGCCGATCACGGGGGTTGTCCCATCGCCGAGCGATTTCACGGGCGGCAAGATGGAGGCGGTTCAACGGTCGTTGGATTACATGGGTCTGACACCGGGGCAGAAACTGTCGGAGATCGAGATTGATACCGTGTTCATCGGATCCTGCACGAATGGCCGGATCGAAGACCTGCGGGTGGCGGCCGCGATCCTGAAAGGCAAGAAGAAGAAAGAGGGTCTGCGCGCGATGGTGGTGCCAGGGTCGGGTCTGGTGCGGGCGCAGGCGGAGGAAGAGGGTCTGGCGCAGATCTTCATCGACGCAGGGTTTGAATGGCGGCTGGCGGGCTGTTCGATGTGCCTGGCGATGAACCCCGACCAGTTGGCCCCGGGCGAACGCTGCGCCGCGACCAGCAACCGGAATTTCGAGGGGCGTCAGGGCCGCGGGGGACGTACACACCTTTTGTCGCCGGGAATGGCGGCTGCGGCGGCGATCACGGGGCGGCTGACGGACGTGCGGGAGATGATGGGGGAGGGGGTTTGATGCCCCAGCGGTCTGAAAACTCTTCTCGCCTGTATCGTTGCGTAACTGTGTCGGATGGCGGCGATTGGTATTTTGGGGACAAGTGCTGGCACCTACCGCCGAACCCGAAGAGTCTTGTTCCGATCAATCAGGGGCACCGGGTTCACAATGCCGGTCAAGAACAAGAGGAAGGATTTTTCGATTTGGTGCGTCATAAATTCAGCCCCGGGTTTCACGGAAATCATCCCTCTGACGATGCTTTGAACTGGCCGTGTAAAGTGCGATGGTCGCGCTGTAGTTCGCCCCGCAATCAGGTGGCAAAACGCCCAACAAACCTTCGAAAACAAACGGCCCCCGGAATAAGTCCAGAGGCCGTCAGCCAACCGGGATAAGCCCAGCCCAGAAGCAGGGGGGCAGCCATCAAATGCCAGCCGCCCAACGCCGATCAGAAAACCCCAGCCCATTTACCGCAAGATGCGGCGAGAAGGGCCGAAAAGTCAACCTAACGAGGCTAACCATGACCCCCTTCACCACCCTGACCGGCATCGCGGCGCCTATGCCGCTGGTCAATATCGACACTGACATGATCATCCCCAAGCAGTTCCTAAAGACCATCAAGCGGTCCGGGCTGGGCAAGAACCTGTTCGATGAAATGCGCTTTACGCAAGACGGCCAGGAAATCCCCGGATTTGTGCTGAACCAGCCTGCCTATCGCCACGCGGAAATCATTGTCGCCGGCGAGAATTTCGGTTGCGGATCCAGTCGCGAACATGCGCCTTGGGCGTTGCTGGACTTTGGCATCCGCTGTGTTGTCGCCACGTCGTTTGCCGACATTTTCTACAACAACTGTTTCAAGAACGGCATCCTGCCGATCGTTCTGCCGCAGGATCAGGTGGCGATCCTGATGGAGGATGCCCAGCGTGGGGCCAATGCGCGCCAGACGGTCGACCTTGCGGCGCAGACGATTACCACGTCGGACGGCAAATCGTTCCGATTCGAGGTGGATGCCTTCCGCAAGCACTGTTTGCTGAACGGTCTGGACGATATCGGCCTGACAATGGAAAAATCCGCAGCGATTGCCAGCTTTGAATCCAGGGCGGCCACCCTTCGCCCTTGGGTCTGATGCGCGACTGACCACCAGATGTAGGGTCAGGCAAAAAATGCCTGGCCCTTTTCGTCACAAGTGCAACCTGCGCGCCAAATTGATCCTGAATCCGCCACAATTCTTTGGTTTTACCCTAGTTCGGGCGTAAACCCTGTCGTAGCGGTTTGAAAGAAGGCAGAACTTGGGCAAAATTGCGGCGCTTCGCCACAAATTCCAGAACACATTTGGTCGGGATGTTCTGAAAAGCCGGGTCACCTCGTTGATAGAGGACGGCAAGTCATCGCTGTCGCGCATGACAAGCGCGCTGGTGCGGGCTTTTCTGGTGATGTTTCTGGTCGCGACCCCGTCGGTTCTGCTGCCGGGAATCGGGGCTGACGGCAAACAGATGGTGGCGCTGGTCTGCCTGTTTGCGGGTGCGCTGACCTTCACGGAATACAACGCCACCTACCCCGGTCTGATCGAATTCCGCGATGCGCCGCCGTTCAACCGGGTGCGGTTTGCGATGTTGTTCATGACGGTTTTTCTGCTGACCATCATCGAAAAATCGGAAACCGACCCCAATTCCCTGTCAATCCTTGCCAAAGCCGTCGGCGTTCTGATCGGGCAGGCAATGGATTTCCCCTACAGCCCTGTTCGCCTTGCCACGCTGATGATGGCCGACGGGGCGAATGCCGCACAGGTCAACGCGGTGCGCACGGCGGCGGGGATGGCGTATCTGATATCCCTGGTCGGGCTGAGCATTTTCGTCGTCCTGCTGAAAATCTATGAATGGCCCACCCGTTGGGGGGCGTTCAACGTCTGGGTCAACCTGCCGACGTTCGACCCGACCACCGGAGGCGATGTGGTGCTGCGGCTCGACCGGGACGCGCGCGTTAACATTGCGTTAGGGTTTGTGCTGCCATTTGTGTTTCCAGCGGTGGTCAAATTTGGCAGTTCGGGGTTCGAGCCGCTGACATTGACCACACCGCAAACCTTGATCTGGATGATGACGGCATGGGCCTTTCTTCCCGCCAGCCTGTTCATGCGCGGCATCGCGATGGGCAAGATCGCCGACATGATCCGCGAAAAGCGGCGGTTGAACGGCATGGCAAACAGTGCGGCCTATATCGTCGCCTGATCGGTGTGTGGCTGGCGCTGGTTCTGTGCGCAACGCCCCTTAGGGCCGAATCCTTGCGTATCGCATTCTGGAATGTGGAACTGAACCGTCAGGGGCCGGGGCTGTTGCTGCGGGATGTTCTGCGCGGCGACGACCCGCAGATTGCGGCAATCATCACGGTTCTGGGCCAGTTGGATGCCGATGTTCTGGTGCTGACAGGCGTCGATTATGACCTTGGTCAGCAGGCGCTTTCGGCACTTGCCGATCTGTCGGCCAAGGGCGGGCAGCCCTATCCCCACCGCTTTGCGCTTGCCCCGAATGCGGGGGTGCCGACGGGGCTTGATCTGGACGGCGACGGCAAGACGGGCGGCCCCCGCGATGCGATGGGATACGGGCGTTTTGCGGGCGAAGGCGGGATGGCGGTGCTGTCGCGCCTGCCCATCGACACGCCTGCTGTCCGGAACTATTCCACCTTTCTGTGGCGCGACCTTCCGGGTGCGATGATGCCCCCTGACATGCCACCCGAGGTTGCCGCCCTGCAGCGCCTTGCCTCAAACGCGCAATGGGATGTTCCCGTCACCCTGCGCGATGGCCGTGCGCTGCATCTGCTGACATGGCACGCGACGCCGCCTGTCTTTGACGGCCCCGAAGATCGCAACGGCAGGCGCAACCATGACGAGGCCGCCTTCTGGGTTCAGCTGATCAACGGCGATTTGCCTTTTGCCGCCCCCGACAGTCCTTTCATGATCATCGGCCAGTCCAACCTCGACCCCGATCACGGGGACGGCCTGCCTGATGCGATGCAAGCCTTACTTACCCACCCCGCCCTGCAAGACCCTTCGCCCAAAGGCGCGCAAGGCACTGCCACCGCCGATTTCACCGCCCGCAATGGCCCCGGCTATCTGCGCAGCGACGTGATCCTGCCCTCCGCCGATCTGCGGGTGACAGGGGCGGGGGTTATGTGGCCGGCGGATGGTTACCCCGATCTTGCGACACTGCAGACGGCGTCCCGGCACAGGCCGGTCTGGGTGGAGGTGTGGGTAGATTAACGCCGAACCGGCCGGATTTCCGCGATTGGACGTGTCGCGGTAAGGTGCCGTTCCTTTGACAGCGTAATATGCGGTAAGGGAGACGCGCTGTGGGCATGGTCAGGGGCGGACACGCGCCCCTTCACGGCTCGCGAAAAGCCTCCAGTGCTTTGCCCGCATACATGAGCGCCGGGCCGCCGCCCATCTCGATCGCGACCTCCAGCGCCTCGACAAGGTCCGCTTCTTCGGCACCATGGCGGCGTGCACCATCAACGTGATACAGGATACAGTCATCGCAACCCTTGGCGACGGCAATCGCCGTGGCGATAAGTTCCTTTTGCGCGGATGAGAACCTTCCCGCCACTGTGGCTGCCTTGGAGACTTTGCCAAATCCCTCCATCAGGCCGGGCGCTGCCTTCGCGAAAGCACCGATCCGGCCCTTGGCGGCCTTGAGTTTTTCACTTGCAGTCGTGGTCATGGCAAATCTCCCTGAGAGTTCCGGTGATATTGAGGGTTGGAGTGGTGGGTTCCTTGCCGCCGGTCATATCGACGGCAGGATGATGTCGGGCACGATGCCGCTTTGCGCGATGAAAGGCGCGGTGTCATGTCCGGCGAAAATGCCGTGTTCTGTGACAAGGATGGTGGCAAGCCCGGCTGCCTGTCCGCCGAG
>JANMDH010000435.1:0-15219 GCA_031376195.1 Gemmobacter sp.
GGAACAGGTAGGGCATCATGGCATTTCACGAAGTGCGGTTTCCGGCGAACCTTTCGTTCGGATCGGTGGGCGGACCCGAGCGGCGGACCGAGATTGTCACGCTGGCGAACGGGTTCGAGGAGCGCAATTCCCCTTGGGCGCATTCCCGCAGGCGGTATGACGCGGGCGGGGCTGGAAGAATTGGCGACGCGGTTTCCGGACCGGGAAAAGGAAGCAACATGAGCGAGATTGAAGATCTGCAGGATCAGGTGGCAGCACTTGAGGCGACGCTGGGCGGGGCCACCGGGATGGTTGTGGCGTTCGAGGGTGAACTGGCGCGGATGCAGCAAAGCCTGGTGTTCACGGGGCGGGAGGTCAGCAGCCTGTCGAGCGGGATCGGGGGCGGGTTACGCAACGCGTTTGACGGGCTGGTGTTTGACGGAATGCGGCTGTCGGACGCGCTGAAGGACGTGGCGAAGACGATGGTGGACACGGTTTACGACATCGCGCTGAAACCGGTTCAGGGGGCGGTTGGCGGGCTGTTCGCCAGTGGGATCAATTCGGCACTGAGCGGGCTGATGCCGTTTTCCCACGGGGGCGCGTTTGCGCAGGGGCGGGTCATGCCGTTTGCCAAGGGCGGTGTGGTGGATCAGCCGACGGGTTTCGCGATGCGGGGCGGTCGGGGCCTGATGGGCGAGGCGGGGCCGGAGGCGATCATGCCGCTGGCGCGCGGGGCGGACGGGCGGCTGGGCGTGCAGGCGGCCGGGGGCGCGCGTGCGGTGACCGTGGTCATGAACATCGCAACACCGGATGTGCAGGGATTTCAGCGCAGCCAAGGGCAGATCGCAGCGCAGGCGGCGCGGGCGTTGTCGCGCGGCCAACGGAACAAGTGAGGGTGGGCAATGGCATTTCACGAAATACGCTTTCCGGCATCGCTGAGTTTCGGGTCCCTCGGGGGGCCGGAGCGGCGGACGGAGATTGTGACGCTGACCAACGGGTTCGAGGAGCGGAACACGCCATGGGCGCATTCGCGCCGGCGGTATGACGCAGGTCTGGGGATGCGCAGTCTGGATGATCTGGGCGCGCTGATCGCGTTTTTCGAGGCGCGGCGGGGGCAGTTGCACGGGTTTCGCTGGAAGGACTGGGCGGACTATAAATCCTGCGTGGCATCGCGGGCAGTGGGGTTTGAGGATCAGCTGATCGGCATGGGCGACGGGGAAACGGCGGTCTTTTCGTTGCGCAAGACGTACATGTCGGGCGTGGAAGGTTACACGCGACCGATCAGGAAGCCTGTGGCGGGGACGGTCGTGGTCGGGGTGGCGGGCGATCCGAAAGTCGAAACACTTGAATACGCGCTGAACGCGGCGACGGGGGAAATTGCGTTTGACGTGCCGCCTGCGGCGGGTGTGCAGATCACGGCGGGGTTCGAATTCGATGTGCCGGTGCGGTTCGATACGGACCGTATCCAGACGTCGGTCGAAAGCTTTTCGGCGGGCGAGGTGCCGACGGTGCCGGTGATCGAGGTGCGCCTGTGATGGCCGGGGCGGAGGGTCTGTATGCGCACCTGTCCGAAGGGGTGACGCATGTCTGCCGGGCTTGGGCCGTGGCGCGGCGGGACGGGGTGACGTTCGGCTTTACCGATCATGACCAGGATCTGAGCTTTGAGGGGACCCTGTTCAAGGCAAGTTCGGGCCTGACGGCAAAGGCGCTGCAGCAATCGACGGGGTTGTCGATTGACAACAGCGAGGCGAGGGGCGCGCTGAGCGACGGGTCGGTGCGGGAAGAGGATGTGCTGGCGGGGCGGTTCGATGCGGCAGTGGTGCGGTCGTGGCTGGTGAACTGGGCGGAGCCTGCGGAACGGGTGTTGCAGTTTCAGGGGACGTTCGGGGAAATCACGCGGGCGGGGGGCGCGTTTCGGGCGGAACTTCGGGGGCTGTCGGAGATTTTGAACCAGCCGCGGGGGCGGGTGTATCAACGCGATTGCGCGGCAGTTCTGGGCGACAAGGCCTGCAAGGTGGACCTGACTGCCGTGGGGTTTTCGACGGAGCGGGTGGCGGAACGGGTCGAGGCGCAGCGGGTGTTCCGGTTCGCGGCCTTTGGGGGATTTGCAGACCGCTGGTTCGAGCGGGGGCGGCTGATCGTGCTGAGCGGGGCGGCCAAGGGGTTGGTGGGGATCATAAAGTCGGACGATGCGGGGCGCAGCACGCGAACGGTGGAACTGTGGCAATCCATCGGGATCGACATTGCGCCCGGTGACATGCTGCGGCTGGAAGCGGGCTGTGACAAAAGCCCTGCGACCTGCCGGGTGCGGTTTGGCAATTTCCAGAATTTCCGAGGCTTTCCGCATATTCCGGGGGAAGACTGGCTGTCGGCGTTCCCGTCGTCACGTCGGCTGAACGACGGGGGGAGTTTGGACAATGAATGATCCGGGCACCCTTGCCGTAAACGAAGCGCGGCTTTGGATCGGGACGCCGTATGTGCATCAGGCGTCGGTCCGGGGGGCGGGCACAGATTGTCTGGGTCTGCTGCGTGGCGTCTGGCGGGCGGTTGTGGGGACCGAGCCGCAGGGCGTGCCGCCCTATACGCCGGGCTGGTCAGAGGCTGACGGCGCCGAGGATCTGTGGGCGGCGGGAAACCGGTTTCTGCGCCGCAAGGCTGTTGCACAGGCAGGCATCGGGGATGTGCTGCTGTTCCGGATGCGGGACGGGTCTGTTGCAAAACATGTCGGAATTCAAAGCAGCGTCGGATCAGGGGCGGCGTTCATCCATGGCTATACGGGGCATGGGGTGGTTGAGAGCCCGTTATCCGAAGCATGGGCGAGGCGCGTCGTGGCGCGGTTCGCGTTTCCCGAAGGAGTGATGTGAATGGCGACCATTCTGCTGTCAGCCGCCGGTGCGGCGCTTGGGTCCGGGTTCGGGGGCACCGTTCTTGGGCTATCGGGGGCCGTGATCGGGCGCGCGATCGGGGCGACGCTGGGCCGGGTGATCGACCAGCGGCTGCTGGGTTCGGGGTCGGAGGCGGTGGAATCGGGCCGGATCGACCGTTTCCGCGTGATGGGGGCCAGTGAAGGGACGGGCGTTGCGCAGGTTTACGGGCGGGTGCGGATCGCGGGGCAGGTGATCTGGGCGACGCGGTTTCAGGAAATGGCGGCAACGTCCGGCGGGGGCAAAGGTGCGCCGCAGCCGGAGGTGACGGAGTATTCCTATTCCGTCAGCCTGGCGGTGGCGCTGTGCGAAGGGCAGATTCAAAGCGTGGGGCGCATCTGGGCGGACGGCGAGGAGATCGAGCCGCGTTCCATTCAGATGCGGGTTTATCGCGGGGGCGAACAGCAGCAGGCGGACGCGAAAATCGAGGCGGTCGAGGGTGCAGGCAAAGCGCCGTCCTATCGCGGGATTGCCTATGTGGTGATCGAGGATCTGTCCTTGGCGCCCTTTGGCAACCGTATTCCGCAGTTCAGCTTTGAGGTGACGCGTCCGGCGCAGGGGGGGATTTCGGATAAGGTGACAGATCTGCGGCAGGCAGTGCAGGCGGTGGCCCTGATCCCCGGAACCGGGGAATACGCGCTTGCCACGTCGCCCGTACATTACAGTGACGATCCGGGCGTCAACCGTGCCGTCAATGTGAACTCCCGTTCAGGGGGGACGGATTTCAGGGCGTCGACTAGCCAGTTGGAAACAGAATTACCGAACTGTAATTCGGTTTCCGTGGTCGTATCATGGTTTGGGGATGATTTGCGTTGCGGGCAGTGCGATCTGCGCCCGAAAGTGGAGCAGAACACGCAGGATGGCGTCGGGATGCCATGGCGCGCCGGGGGGATTGATCGATCTGCGGCACAAGAGGTGGCAAAACTGGACGGGCGGTCCGTCTATGGCGGAACACCCGCAGACGCATCCGTGATCGAGGCGATCCGCGCGTTGCGGGACAGGGGCAAAGCAGTGATGTTCTATCCGTTCATTCTGATGGAACAACTGGCAGGGAACGCGAAGCCTGATCCGTTTAGCGATGCTGCGGATCAGCCGGTTCTTCCCTGGCGGGGGCGGATCACGACGTCGCGCGCGCCGGGACAGGCCGCCACGCCGGACCGCACTGCAACAGCGGCAGCCCAAGTGGCAGATTTCTTCGGAACGGCCCAGCCCGACGATTTTTCGGTATCGTCCGGCCGGATCATGTATTCAGGCCCGTCGGAATGGCGCTACCGCCGGTTCATTCTGCATTACGCAAAGCTGTGCGCCCTGGCCGGGGGGGTTGACGCCTTTTGCATCGGATCGGAAATGGTCGCCCTGACGCAGATACGCGCGGCGGGTGACAGTTTCCCGGCAGTGGCAAGGCTGAAACAACTCGCCGCCGATGTACGCAGCATTCTGGGGCCAGATACCAAGATCGGATATGCCGCCGACTGGTCAGAATATTTTGGCTATCATGAAGATGGCAATGTCTATTTCCATCTGGATGCCTTGTGGTCGGATGCGAACATCGACTTTGTCGGCATCGACAATTACATGCCCCTGTCTGATTGGCGCGATCAGGATGATCACGCCGATGCTGCGTATTCTTCGATCTACAATCTGGATTATCTGAAGGCTAATATTGCGGGCGGCGAAGGATATGACTGGTATTACGATTCCGATGAAGGGTCTGCCGGGCAACGGCGGCGTCCGATTGAAGATGGCGCATTTGGCGAGCCGTGGGTGTTTCGCTACAAGGACATCCGCAACTGGTGGAGCCTGCCGCATCACGACCGGCTGGACGGCGTAAGATCGACCACGCCAACCGCGTGGGTTCCGGGGTCAAAACCGATCTGGTTCACGGAATACGGATGTGCCGCCATCGACAAAGGCAGCAATCAGCCGAACAAGTTCATCGACGCAAAGTCATCTGAATCCGGACGGCCCAGCTATTCGAACGGGCGGCGGGATGATCTGATTCAGATGCAGTATCTGCGCGCCATGGCCGAATACTGGGCGGACCCGGCAGCGAACCCTGCGTCCGGCCTTTATTCCGGGACCATGGTCGATATGACCCGTGCCCATGTGTGGACATGGGACGCGCGCCCCTTTCCCGTGTTCCCGAATGCGACGGACGAATGGAGCGACGGGGAAAACTATGCGCGTGGCCATTGGCTGACCGGTCGCGCCACGGGGCAGGCGCTTGGGTCTGTCGTGGCCGAGATCTGTTCAAGGTCAGGACTGCAATCCTATGACGTGTCGCAGCTTTACGGCGTCGTGCGCGGCTATTGGCGCGAAGATGCCGAATCGGCGCGGCAGGCACTGCAGCCCCTGATGCTGGCCTACGGTTTCGATGTGGCCGAACGCGACGGGCTGTTGGTGTTTTCGATGCGCAACAAGCGGTCACAAGTCGCCTTGACACAGGATGATCTGGCCGTCGGCGATGAGGTGGAAAGTTCGCAGCAAACCGAACGCGCAGCCGAGGCTGAAATGGCGGGGCGCGTGCGGATCGGGTTTTTCGGGGGCGAAGGCGATTATGAACTGCGTCAGGCGCAGGCCATCTTCCCGGATGATGTCAGTCTGGGCGTGTCGCTGACGGAACTGCCGCTGGTTCTGACGCGGGCCGAGGCGCGGGCGATTGCCGAACGCTGGCTGACCGAGGCGCGGGTGGCACGCGATACCACCCGCTTTGCCCTGCCGCCGTCGCGGCGCGGGTTGGGGGCGGGTGATCTGGTGACGCTGGGCGGATCGGATTACCGGATCGACCGCGTGGATATACGGGAATTCCAGACGATTGATGCGGTTCGGGTGGAACAGGCGGTTTATAAACCGGCGGATGCGTCGGATGTGCGGGTGAAGCCGCGCAAATATCTGGCCCCCGTCCCGACCCATCCCCTGTTTCTGGACCTGCCGCTGTTGACCGGGGAAGAGGTGCCTTTTGCACCGCACCTCGCAGTTTCAGCCCGCCCCTGGCCCGGCGTCGTGGCCTGCTGGAGCGCGGTGGGCGAGGCCGATTTCACCCTGAACCGGCGGATCGAGGCAGCGTCGATCATGGGGCGGACGGAATCGGTTCTGCCCGCGGCGCGCGCAGGCATCTGGGATCGCGGCCCGATGCTGCGGGTCCGGCTGTTTTCGGGCAACCTGTCATCCGCATCCGAACTGGCGGTTCTGAACGGGGCCAATGCGATGGCCATCGGGGATGGGTCCGCCGATCATTGGGAAGTGTTTCAGTTTCAGACTGCGACGCTGGTCGCGCCCCGGACCTATGACCTTGGCCTGCGGTTGCGCGGGCAACAGGGAACGGATGCCCTGATGCCCGCAGCCTGGCCCGAAGGCAGCGATGTCGTGCTTCTGAACGACGCGCCACGACAAATCCGGGTTTCGGCGCAGGCACGGGGACTTTCACGAAGCTACCGGATCGGTATTGCATCGCGCGGATTTGATGATGCGAACGTCGTCAAGCGCGAACAGGCGTTTCAAGGCAATGGGCTGCGTCCCTATGCGCCGGTTCATCTGTCTGCCGCTTTGACCGCCGGGGATACCCGGTTTCGCTGGGTGCGCCGCACGCGGCTGGACGGGGACACCTGGGCCTCAATTGACGTCCCCTTGGCCGAGGCGAGCGAGGGGTATCTGATCAGGGTGATCAAGAATGGCGATGCGGTGCGCGAGGTGACAGTGACAAGCCCGTCGTGGACCTACACGGCATCGCAAAAGGCAGCGGACGGCGTCGGCGGCAGTTACACGGTCAAGGTGGCGCAAATCTCGCAAAGCTATGGAACGGGATTGTTCCGGTCGCTGGGCGTGACGTCCTGACGACCCTCATATCGGCCCGCATATCCACCCCCTGTGACTTTCAGAAACACCATGCTATTTATAGCGAAAGTCGGAGGGGTGAATTATGGCCGAGACAAAAGCAAAACTGACAAGTGTTGATCCGGTCTGGAACCGCGTCTGCGACGAAGCGGTAGAGGCGATCCGGGTGGAACCCCTGCTGGGCGGCTTGATCCATTCAAGCTTGCTGCACCATCCGACGATGGAACGAGCACTGTCCTACCGGTTCTCGATGAAGCTGGCTTCGGCCGAGATGAGCGAGCAGATCCTGCGCGAAATCGCCGACGAGGCGTATGCGGCGGACCCCGATCTGGGGCAGGCGGCGCGGGCAGACCTGATGGCCGTGTTTGACCGTGATCCCGCCTGCCACCGGTTTCTGCAGCCGATTCTGTTCTTCAAAGGCTATCAGGCGGTGCAGGCCTACCGCGTCGGCCATTGGCTGTGGCAGCAGGGGCGGATTGATCTGGCCTATTTCGTGCAGATGCGGGTGTCCGAAGTGTTCGGCGTCGACATTCATCCGGCGGCGAAAGTGGGCCGGGGCATCATGATCGACCATGCGCATTCGATTGTCATCGGCGAGACGGCAGTGGTCGGCGACAACGTGTCGATGCTGCATTCGGTGACGCTGGGTGGCACGGGGAAAGAGGATGGCGATCGCCATCCGAAGATAGGCAATGGCGTGATGATCGGGGCCGGGGCCAAGGTGTTGGGCAACATTCACATCGGCCATTGCAGCCGGATCGCGGCGGGGTCAGTGGTGCTGCATGATGTGCCGCACAACACGACTGTGGCGGGCGTTCCGGCCAAGGTGATCGGCGAGGCAGGCTGTTCGCAGCCGTCGGTCACGATGGACCAGCTGATCGCAGGCGAAATCTGAAATCAATCCATGGAATAGAAAAAGGCCCGGTGGCGAAAGCCACCGGGCCTTTTTTTATTTCGGATCAGGCGTCACGCCAGCATCGCCACCGGGTTTTCCAGGTTCTCCACAATCGCCTTCAGGAACTCCGCGCCTAGGGCACCGTCGATCACCCGGTGATCCACTGACAGCGTCATCGACATTACCGTGGCAACTCCCACCGTTCCGTCCTTTTTCACCACAGGCTTTTTCAGCCCCGCCCCAACGGCGAGGATCGACCCGTGCGGCGGGTTGATCACGGCGTCGAAGTTTTCGACCCCCATCATTCCCAGGTTGGAAATCGCGAAACTGCCGCCCTGATATTCCTGCGGGGCGAGTTTGCGCGTTTTCGCCCGCGCCGCCAGATCCTTCATCTCTGCCGACAGCGCCGACAACGTTTTCAGATGCGCATCGCGCAGAACGGGCGTGAACAGCCCGCCCTCAATCGCCACCGCCACCGCCACGTCTGACGGCTTCAGCCGCAGAACCCGGTCCCCCGCCCAGACCGCATTCGCGTTCGGCACGGTTTGCAGGGCCAGCGCGCAGGCCTTGATGATGAAATCGTTCACCGACAGCTTGACACCCCGCGCCTCCAGCCCCTTGTTCAGCGTCTCGCGGAACGCCATCAGCGCGTCGAGTTCGACCGACCGGCGCAGATAGAAATGCGGGATGGTCTGTTTGGCTTCCGTCAGACGCGCGGCAATGGTCTTGCGCATCCCGTCCAGCGGCACCTCGACGTATTCGCGATCCGCGAACATCTTCTTCACGGTCTCGGCCGACGCGCTTTGCGCCATCGCCGGGGCCGCCGCCGGGGCAGGGGCTGCGACCGCAGGGGCCGCCGCTGCGGATGCTACAGGCTTCGCCCCCTCCACATCGGCCTTCACGATCCGCCCATGCGGGCCGGACCCTGCGACCTTGGTCAGGTCCAGACCCTTGTCCGCCGCGATCCTGCGGGCCAGCGGCGATGCAAACACCCGCGCGCCATCGGCCTTCGGGGCCGCAACGGCGGCAGGTGCTGACGCCTGCACAGGTGCGGATGCCACTGCAACCGGGGCCGCCTTCGCCGCTGGCATCGCCCCCATGCTTTCCCCGTCTTCAAGGATCACCGCAATCGGCGTGTTCACCTTCACGCCCGCCGTCCCTTCGGCCACCAGAATTTTCCCCACGATCCCCTCATCGACCGCCTCAAACTCCATCGTCGCCTTGTCGGTCTCGATCTCGGCCATCACCTGGCCCGATTTCACCGCATCGCCTTCGCGCACCAGCCATTTCGCCAGTGTCCCCTCCTCCATCGTCGGGGACAGCGCCGGCATCAGAATCTCAATCGCCATAGCTCACCTCACCGATAGCAAACGGATTTCACGGCCTCGACCACTTCCGCGGTCGTCACCAGCGCCAGTTTTTCAAGGTTCGCCGCATAGGGCATCGGCACGTCCTTGCCCGTCAGGCTGATCACCGGCGCGTCCAGATAATCGAACGCCCTTTGCATGATCACCGACCCCAGATGGTTGCCGATCGCCCCCACCGGGAACCCTTCCTCCACCGTCACGCAGCGGTTCGTCTTCATCACCGATGCCAGCACCGTGTCGTAATCAATCGGCCGCAGCGTCCGCAGGTCGATCACTTCCGCGCTGATCCCGTCCGCCGCCAGCTTTTCCGCCGCGTCCAGCGCATAGGTCATCCCGATGCCGAAACTGACGATGGTTACATCCGTCCCTTCCCGCCAGATCCGCGCCTTGCCGAAGGGAATCGTGAAATTCTCCAGCACCGGAACCTCGAACGACTTTCCATAAAGAATCTCGTTCTCCAGGAAAATCACCGGGTTCGGATCGCGGATCGCCTGTTTCAGCAGGCCCTTCGCGTCCGACGCCGAATAGGGCACCACCACCCTGATCCCCGGGATCGCCGCATACCACGCTGAATAATCCTGGCTGTGTTGCGCGCCCACCCGCGCCGCCGCCCCGTTCGGCCCCCGGAATACCATCGGGCTGCCCATCTGCCCCCCCGACATATACAGCGTTTTCGCCGCCGAGTTGATGATGTGGTCAATCGCCTGCATCGCAAAGTTGAAGGTCATGAATTCCAGAATCGGCTTCAGCCCGCCCCAGCTTGCCCCCACCGCGATCCCCGTGAACCCATGTTCCGTGATCGGCGTGTCCACCACACGTTTGGGGCCGAATTCATCCAGCAGCCCTTGGGAAATCTTGTAGGCCCCCTGATATTCGCCCACTTCCTCGCCCATCAGGAACACCGTCGGGTCCGCCCGCATTTCCTCGGCCATCGCCTCGCGCAGCGCCTCGCGCACCGTCATCGACTTCATCGCCGTGCCCGCAGGCCAGTCGGGCGAAGCTGCCGGTTTTGATGTTTCCAGCATCGCGGGCGTTCCCCCGACCTTGCTTTCCACCACCTTCGTCGCGGTTGCCGCCTGCGCGACCGGCGCTTCGGTGGCAGGGGCATCCGCCGACTCCCCCGCCTCCACCAGCACCGCAATCGCCGTGTTCACCTTCACCCCCGATGTGCCCTCGGCCACCAGCAGCTTGCCGATGATCCCTTCATCGACCGCCTCGAATTCCATCGTCGCCTTGTCGGTTTCAATCTCGGCCATGATCTGGCCGGATTTCACCGCATCGCCCTCTTTCACCAGCCATTTCGCCAGTGTGCCTTCCTCCATCGTCGGGGAAAGGGCGGGCATCAAAATCTGAATTGCCATGTCTCTGTCCCCTTACGCGTAAATATCGGTCCAAAGCTCGGACATTTCCGGCTCCGGGCTTTCCTTGGCGAACTCTGCCGCCTCGTTCACAATCGCCTTGATATCCTTGTCGATGGCCTTCAGATCTTCGTCCGACGCGAGGCCCGCCCCCAGCAGCAGGTCGCGCGCATGTTCGATCGCGTCCTTTTCCGACTTCATCTTTTCGACCTCTTCCCGCGTGCGGTATTTCGCCGGGTCCGACATCGAATGCCCCCGATAGCGGTAGGTCATCATTTCCAGAATATAGGGGCCTTCCCCTGCCCGGCAGGCCGCCACCGCCTTGATCCCCGCCGCCTTCACCGCCAGAACATCCATCCCGTCCACCGCTTCGCCCTTGATCCCGTAGGCAGCACCCCGTTCCCACAGGCTCGGTGATTTCGTCGACCGCTTCACACTTGTCCCCATCGCGTACTGGTTGTTCTCGATCACGAAGACCACCGGCAGGTTCCACAACTCCGCCATGTTGTAGGTCTCGTACACCTGCCCCTGGTTCGCCGCCCCGTCGCCGAAATAGGTGAAGGTCACGTTGTCATTGCCCAGATATTTGTCCGCAAACGCCAGCCCTGCCCCCAGCGGCACCTGCGCCCCGACAATCCCATGCCCGCCGTAGAAATGCTTTTCCTTGCTGAACATGTGCATCGACCCGCCCTTGCCGCGCGAATATCCGCCCGACCGACCCGTCAGTTCCGCCATCACGCCCTTCGGATCCATCCCGCAGGCGAGCATGTGGCCGTGGTCCCGGTAACTCGTCAGCCGCTTGTCGCCGTCCTTGGCCGCCGCCTCAAGGCCCACCACGACCGCCTCCTGCCCGATATACAGGTGGCAGAACCCCCCAATCAGACCCATCCCGTACAACTGCCCCGCCTTTTCCTCGAATCGCCGGATCAGCAGCATTTCGCGGTAGTATTTCAGCAGTTCGTCCTTCGAGACGTTTGATTTTTCGGGTGATTTCTTGGTTGCCATCGAGGATGCCTCCGCTTGGGCGGGAAATATAGTTCAGCCTTGAACTATCCTTAGCGTAACGGGAAAATAAGGGCAAAACAAAAGATCCATGCTGCAAAGCAGCATGTCGGGTTGCCGACCACCGCAGACATTCCCTGAAAATCATCCTGCTTGGGCCCGCCCATCAAGGGCGCCCCGCGCCGCCTCGATCTGTCTCAGGTGCTCCCCGACCCCAAGGTCCAGACCCCGGATAATGCCGCACCCTAACTCGATTCCAAACGCGTCAGGCGGCTAATGTGGCAAACAATTCGATCCTGCAATCCGACCCGACTCCCGACGCGGTTTGCGTGGAACGTGCGAATTTCCTGCGCAAGGCCGACGCGGAAAGGGGTCACCGCCAGATCTTCGGCATGCTGAACGGCACCGCCCGTCGGAACCCGGATGGGTGGGGGTTCAGCCCGCCCCGCCCGCCGCCCCCGAAATACGCATCAACGTACGCACGTAAAGAAGACGTCCGGAAGACGCCGGGAAGACGTACTTTTTCCCATGATCTCAGCCCCTTATGCGGCCATCACGGCGCGCGGCCAGACACGGGCGTCCGCGCCGCCAAAGGTGCGTTAATCTGTTCGAACGGGGGCTTCGGCAGGCCGGGGCTTGCGGCCATGGTCGCGGGTGTCACCCGACTTAACGGATCACGATCTCGTCTGCCCGCACATAGCCCAGCACATCGCGCGCCTGTTCATCCAGCAGGTCAAGATCAAGATATTCGTCTGACAGCCGGTGGGTGCGGTTCTTCATCCCCGCCAGTTCCAGCGCCAGCCTGTCACGGTCGCTGCGCAGCATGTCCGCTTCTGCCAGAATCTGAACCCTCTGAAATACGCCGTTGTCGCCTTGAACGGCTGAAAACACGAAATATGCGTCGATCAGGAACACCGCGCAAAGGGTCAGAATGCCCCCCAAAGCTGGTCTTGCGCGGTGCCGTGTCATGCCTGCTCTTACCTCGCCGCCCCTCGTTCCGCGGGGGCAGTTTCTCTTTATCGCACAGGCGAATCGCTTTGTGAATCCTGAAAATGCAGGCGGCTCAGCGCTTTATGGCGCTCAGCCCCGGCCCTTGTAGATGTCCACCATCTGCTGAAGCATCGCCAAAGCCTCGGCCCTTGGCCGCTGAAAACAGTTCCGCCCGATGATCGACCCGTTGCCGCCGCCATCCCGGATCGCGCGTGCATCGTCCAGAACGTTGTCCGCCCCCTTCGCCGCACCCCCCGAAAACACGATGATCCGCCGCCCGTTCAACACAGACCGCACGCATTCGCGCACCCGGTCGGCTTGGGTTTTCACCACGATTTGCCCCGCCTCGAAGGCTTTTTTCGCCTCCGCCTGGCTCAGGTGGTCCGTCGACAGCTTCACCTTGATGATATGCGCGCCCAGCAGGGCCGCGATGTGCGCGGCATAGGCCGTCACGTCCATCGCGGTTTCGGCGTCCTTGTCCAGATCCTCGCCGCGCGGATAGGACCAGATGATCGTCGCCACCCCCTTCGCCGCCGCCTCGCGCCGCATCTCGGCAATATCATTGAACATATCCAATGACATGGACGACCCCGGATAAATCGTGAAACCAATCGCCGAACACCCCAACCGCAACGCATCATCCACCGATGCCGTGATCGCCTGCGTCTTCGGCGCAATTTTTGGCAGCAGCGAATTCGATGAATTCACCTTCAGGATCGTTGGTATCTGCCCCGCAAACGTATCCGCCCCCGCCTCCAGCGGACCAATCGGCGCGGCATAGGCCGACAGGCCCGCATCCACTGCCATCTGGTAATGGTAATGCGGATCATAGGCCGCCGGGTTCACCGAAAAGCTGCGCGCGGGCCCGTGTTCAAATCCCTGATCCACCGGCAGGATGATCATCTTGCCGGTTCCGGCCAGCTTCCCCTCCATCAGCATCCGGGCCAGATTGCCCTTCACGCCGGGATTTTCGCCCTCATAATTCCGCAGGATATTCTGAACCGTTTTCGTCGTGCGCATCGCGGCCTCCGGTTTGATGTCGCCCAACGGCTTAAGACCCACCCAGCGGTTCGGCAAGGCGTTTCGTCAAACCCGCATAACGAACCCGCCCAAATGCCGCCGCGATTCCGTGCTTTCTGGTGTTGTGGCACACACTGGAACAAGGGGGAATTTATGGCGCTTCTAAGGATTCCTGCCCCCATCGAATGGGAGGGGAACACCAACCCCAACAGAAAAATCGGCACGTCTGCCGATGAGTATTTCAAGGGCAACGGTGGTGCGGACACGCTTTATGGACGCGGTGGCGACGACACGCTTTCGGGCGAAAAGGGCGCTGATCGGCTTTATGGCGGGGCAGGCGATGATCGCCTTTACGTTTCGGGCAGGGATGTGGCTTGGGGCGGCATCGGCGCGGATGAATTCCTGATATTCGATCCGGGCAATGGCGGGGGGGCGGTCTCTGACCTTGGCACCGTCATCATCCGCGACTTTGACGCAACCGGCCCCGATCATGACACGCTCGACTTGATCATTTTCGCCGACCGCAGCGGTGTGCGCTATGAATATCGCGACAAAGGACTCGACGATGGGTTCGAGGTTTTCCGTCGGGGCGATGACACAATCCTGCGCCTGAAAGGCCAAACTGGCACCATTGTGACCTTGATACTCAAGGATGTTCTCCCCTCCGCGCTGGACCATCAAGACATGTATTTCGGCTAGCGCTCGATCTTCACTCTGATCTTCTGTTCAAAAATATCCTAGGGGGCGGCGAAGCCGGGGGGCAAAGCCCCCCCGAACGCAAAGGGTTGCGGCCAAAGGCCGTGCCTTTGGATCAGGCTTGTTGCAACGCCGCTACTCCCGGCAATTCCTTGCCCTCCATCCATTCCAGAAATGCCCCGCCCGCCGTCGAGATAAAGGTGAAATCATCCGCCACCCCCGCCTTGTTCAGGGCCGCCACAGTATCCCCGCCGCCTGCCACAGAAATCAACCGGCCGGCCTTGGTCAGCCGCGCCGCCACCTGTGCCGCCGCATTTGTGGCCTTGTCGAAAGGCTCGATCTCGAACGCCCCCAACGGCCCGTTCCAGATCAGCGTCCTGGCCCCCTCGAACACCGCTGTCAGGGCCGCAACCGTTGCTGGCCCTGCGTCCAGGATCATAGCATCCGCCGGGCAGGCGTCCGCCGCCAGTACCTCGGACGCCGCCCCTGCCTTGAATTCCCGCGCCACCACGATATCCACCGGCAGATGGATCATGCACCCCGCCGTGCGCGCTTTTCCCAGAATTTCCAGCGCCGTCGGGGCCATGTCCCGCTCCGCCAGTGACTTTCCGACCTCAATCCCCTGCGCCACAAGGAACGTGTTCGCCATCCCCCCTCCGATCACCAGATGATCGACCTTTGCGACCAGATTGCCCAGCAGGTCCAGCTTGGTTGAAACCTTCGCCCCCCCTACAACCGCCACAACAGGCCGCGCCGGGCTGCCCAACGCCGCCTCCAATGCCTTCAGTTCCGCCGCCATCAGCAGACCCGCTGCCGAGGGCAGCAGATGCGCGATCCCGGTGGTCGAAGTATGCGCCCGGTGCGCTGCGGAAAACGCATCATTCACGAACACATCCCCAAGCGCAGCCATCGCCCGCGCCAGTTCAGGATCGTTCTTTTCCTCACCCGGCTGAAACCGCGTGTTTTCCAGCAGCAGAACCTGATCCGCGCCCATCGCGCTGATTGCATCCGCCGCCACCGGCCCCACGCAATCCGCTGCGAACATTACCGTCACCCCCGGCAGCGCCGCCTTCACCGCGCCCAGAACATGCCGCAGGCTCATCTCCGGCACCACTTTGCCCTTGGGCCGGTCGAAATGCGCCAGAAGCACGACC
>JANMDH010000393.1:0-5204 GCA_031376195.1 Gemmobacter sp.
CGCAGGTAGTCGTTGCCGGAGCCGCCAACGACCGCGTCAATGTTCAGCAGCGTGTCGTCATAGGACAGATAGCCACCGGAGGTGTCGCGATCGAATCCGTCGTGCGCGTCCATTTCCGAGAACCGGGCTTTCGGCGGCATGCAGGGCGTCTATTCCCATGCGTCCGCCGCGACAGGGGGTGAAATGACCTTCGGCCTGTTCCTGCCAATGGAGGCAGAGGACGGCCCGGTTCCGGTGATCTGGTATCTGTCGGGCCTGACCTGCACACATGAAAACGCGATGGTAAAGGCAGGCGCACAGGCGTTCGCAGCCAAGGCGGGGGTGGCCTTGGTGTTCCCCGATACCAGCCCGCGCGGGCCGGGGGTGGCGAATGACGATGCTTTTGATCTGGGGCAAGGTGCAGGGTTTTATCTGAACGCGACGGAAAAGCCTTGGGCACCGCATTTTCGCATGTGGGATTATGTGACGGATGATCTGCCCGGCCTGATTTTCGGTTCCTTCCCGGTGGATTCCGGGCGGCAGGCGATCACCGGGCATTCGATGGGCGGGCACGGCGCGCTGACCATCGGGATGAGCATCCCGGGGCGGTTCCGATCCGTCTCGGCCTTTGCGCCGATCTGCCATCCGGTGGCGAGTGAGTGGGGGCGCAAGCAGTTCGCGGCCTATCTGGGGACGGATGAAGGCAAATGGGGGGCGCATGACGCGACCCTGCTGATGCGCAAACGGGGTTTTGACGGACCGATCCTGATTGATCAGGGCGCGTCGGACCAGTTTCTGGATCGCCTGATGCCGGAAACGCTGGCCACGGCAATGATGGCGCGCAGGCAGGACGGGGCCTTTCGGATGCAGAAGGGTTATGATCACAGCTATTTCTTTGTCTCGACCTTTATCGAGGATCACATCGCGTTCCACGCGACGGCGCTTTATGCCTGAGGTTCTGCCAGAAATACTGATCGACGCCGACGCCTGCCCGGTGAAGGCCGAGGCGGAACGCGTCGCCACGCGCCACGGCGCGCGGATGATTCTGGTGTCAAACGGTGGCATCCGTCCTTCGGCCAATCCGCTGGTCGAAAGCGTTTTCGTGGCGGCGGGGCCGGATGAGGCGGATAAATGGATCGCCGATCATGCAGGCCCGCAGTCGGTGGTGGTGACAACCGACATACCGTTGGCCGCGAAATGCGTGGCCGCGGGCGCGCGGGTGGTCAAACCGAATGGCGAAGAACTGACGCCCGCCAATATCGGCAATGTGCTGGCGATGCGCGATCTGATGGCCGATCTGCGGGCGGCTGATCCGTTCCGGCAAGGCGGCGGGCGACCGTTCAGCAAAGCGGATCGGTCAAGGTTTCTTGAAACGCTCGACCGGGTTCTGCGCGCGCTGTCCCGCTGATGTCGCAGGCAGAACAGACGCGGCTGGCGCAATGTCATCTGGTTCAGGCATGACCACGATATCCGCCCCCTCTGCCCGTACCACGCTTGCCGGGATCGCCTGCGCGATGGGGGCCAGCACGATGTTTTCCATCAACGACGTCATCTTCAAGTTTCTGAGCGGTGACTATGCCCTGCATCAGATGGTCCTGATCCGCGCCGTCATCGGCATCATCGTGATGCTGGCGGTCGTCATTCCGCTGTCCGGCGGCTTTGCCCTTTTGCGAACCCAGAAATGGCGCTTGCACCTGATCCGGGGCATCTTCGTTGTCTTTTCCAACTTTTTCTATTTTCTGGCTTTGGCCGCCATGCCGCTTGCCGATGCTGTTGCCATTTTCTTCGTGGCCCCGCTGCTCGTCACCGCGCTGTCGGTTCCCATACTGGGCGAAAAGGTCGGCCCGCGCCGTTGGGCGGCGGTTCTGGTCGGCCTGCTGGGCGTGGTCGTGATGATGCGCCCGGGATCGGCAGCCTTTCAATTCGCCTCGCTTTTGCCCCTTCTGTCGGCCCTCGCCTATGCCATGATGCACATGATGACGCGGCGCATGGGGGGCACGGAAAGTGCCCTGACGATGACGGTCTTTGTTCAATTGTCCTTCATCGTCTCCAGCCTTGCCGTTGGCCTTGCTCTTGGCGACGGGCGCTATGGTCAGACCTCTGACCCGTCGCTTGCCTTTCTGGCGCGCGCGTGGGTCTGGCCCACGGCCGGAGACTGGATGAAACTGACCCTGATCGGATTTACCAGTTCTGCGGGCGGCATCCTGATCGGGCAAGCCTACAAACTGTGCGAGGCAGGCCTTGTCGCGCCTTTTGAATACATATCAATGCCGCTGGCGATCTTCTGGGGCGTCACGGTTTTTGGCCAGTGGCCGGATATGGTGGCATGGGCAGGGATTGCGTTGATCTGCGGGGCCGGGCTTTATATCGCCGCACGTGAGGCAGCGCTTGCGCGCCGGGGAAAAAGGAAAAGGCAGCATGCGGCCACAGGCAGTGATCTTTGACATCGGCAATGTGCTGATCGAATGGAACCCTGAAAGATACTATGAGGCGCGTCTGGGCAAGACGCGGTGCCACGCCCTGTTCGCCGAAGTTGACCTGCACGCAATGAATGACCGGGTGGATGCAGGTGCGCTGTTCCGCGAAACAATCTACGAAGTAGCCAACGCGAACCCCAAATGGGAAACCGAAATCCGCTGGTGGCATGATCACTGGATCGATATGGCCAGTCCCCGGATCGAAGGTTCCATCGCCCTGATCCGGGCCTTGCAGGCGCGGGGCGTTCCGGTTTTCGCACTGACCAATTTCGGCATCCATTCCTATGCCTATGCGCAGACCCGGTATGATTTCCTGTCATGGTTCGACCATGCCTATGTCTCGGGTCACATGGGGGTCATCAAACCCGATCCCGCGATCTATGCAATGGTCGAGGCGGATTGCGGCCTTCCCCCGGATGCGCTGATCTTTACCGATGACAGGGCGGACAACATCGCCGCAGCACAGGCGCGGGGCTGGCAGACGCATTTGTTTACGGGCTGGCAGGGCTGGGCGGCGCGGATCGTTGCCGAAGGATTGCTGACAGAACAAGAGGCTGGATTATGACCTTAACGATGATCGGACCCGAGGCCGAGGCGCATCTGACATGGGCGGGCCTGACAGACGCGATTGAGGCTGGGCACCGCCTGCCAAAGGCCGAGATTGCCGACATCCTGCTTTACCGCGGTCCTGACACGATGCTGAACCGCGCAGCCTGGATAGATGGCCTGGGGCAACTTGTAAAAACCGGGATGATCTTTCCGGGGAACGCGGCAGTCGGCAAGCCGGCAGTGAACGGGGCCGTGAACCTGTATTCTGATCAGACCGGCGAATTGGTCGCCCTGATCGACTTTCACCTTGTGACCAAATGGAAAACCGCAGGCGACAGTCTGCTGGCGGCCAAGCGTCTTGCCCGGCCCGACAGCCGAAACATCCTGCTGGTCGGCGCGGGGGCGGTGTCGCGGTCCATGGTGCAGGCCTATCGAAGCCACTTTCAGGGCGCGCAGTTCCGGGTCTGGAACCGGACAGGGGCAAAAGCCAAGGCGATGGCCGACAGCCTGCCCGATGTGACGGCGGTGGATGATCTGCAGGCGGCGGTCGGTCAGGCCGACATCATCTGCACCGCCACGATGAGCAGCACCCCCGTGATCAAGGGCGCATGGCTGCAGCCCGGTCAGCACCTTGATCTGATCGGTGCCTACACGCCCGCGATGCGCGAAGTGGATGATAACGCCGTCCGCCGTGCCGCGATCTTCGTGGACAGCCGGGCCACCACGATCCACCACATCGGCGACCTGAAAGATCCCATTGCGCGGGGCGTCATAAATGAGGCCGACATACGCGCAGATTTCTATGACATCGCATCCGGCGCGTTCCTGCGGGATAGCGCGGATCAGATCACCCTGTCCAAAAACGGCGGCGGGGCGCATCTCGATCTGATGACCGCCACCTATATCCGGCAGGCCTGGCAGAACCGTTAAGCCCGCGCGTCCTGATGAAAATATCCCTGCCAGAAGGCATCACACACAACAGCGAAAACCCGGGAATTGGTCGGAGCGAGAGGATTCGAACCTCCGACCCCCTGCTCCCGAAGCAGGTGCGCTACCAGGCTGCGCTACGCTCCGACCATGGCGGGCGGGTTATCCCGTTCCCCTGACGTTTGCAAGAGGCACCTCAGTCGCTTTTTGACCGAACCTCGAACCGGCGCAAAAGCAGGCTGATGCGGGGCATTGCCCCGGTTTCCGGCCGGGACCGGGATTCGCTGACAGGCCGGTTTTCCGATACGCGCGGCTGACCTTCGCGCATCACGATATAGATGCCCGAGGCAATGATGACCGCCGTACCGGCCAGCGTGTAAAGATCGACACTTTCGTCGAAAAACAGATAGCCGTAGAGGATGGCCCAGATGATCTGCGAATACTGCATCGGTGCCACGATCACCGCAGGGGCCGTGCGATAGGCGGCGATCACCAGCAGTGTTGCGATGAACCCGAATCCCGCGATGATCCCCATCATGCCCAGATGCGCGATTGGCATCGGGCGGTAAACAAAGGGCATCGCGATGGCCATGGCGATGAAACTGGTCACCATCGGATACAGGATCAGAACAGCCGAGCGTTCTTCTTTCCCGATCTTGCGCACAATGATCGACGTCAGCGCCCCCGTGCAAGCCGCACTCAGAGCCGCCAGATGACCAATGCTCAGCGGGGCGTTGCCGGGCCGCAGCACGATCAGAACCCCGATCAACCCGACAAACACCGCCAGCCCGCGCCGGATGCCGACCTTTTCGCCCAGCATGGGAATGGACAGCAACGTGATGATCAAAGGCATCGCGAACAGAATAGCATAGGTCTGCGCCAGCGGCAGTTGCGAAAACGCAAAGAACCCGGCCACACCCGTCATCACCGCCGTAATCGAACGGATCCCCGACCACCACGGATGCCGCGGGATCAGGGTGCCATCGGTGCGGTCGCCCATCATCATCATCGTGACAAGGGGAAACCCCAGCAGCCCGGAAAAGAAGATAATCTGGAACGAGGAATAGTTTTCCCCCAGATACTTGATCACTACGTCATGCGTTGCGTAGATCGCGAACGCCAAAAGCGCATAAAGCGCCCCGCGCAAGTGGGAATTGGAATGCAGCATGTTTCAAATACCTGTGGGCACCCACGGCGGATCACCTGTAAGCGCCACCAGTCTTTTGGCCCGGATCATGCCGGGCTGCAAGGTCGCCTGCACCCCGATGCCTG
>JANMDH010000508.1:0-15297 GCA_031376195.1 Gemmobacter sp.
GATCGTCCCGCCCCGCATAAAGCCGCCCAAGGCCCGCCACCACCCTGCGGGCCGCTGGCAGATCGGCCTTGCCCCGCGCCGCCTCGGCCCTGATCCGCAGGTCCGACAGGCGCGCCAGCCGCAGGTATGCCCACCATTCCAGCAAGGCAAAGACCAATGCAATCAGCCCCGCCGCACCAACCAGCACAAACGCGATCCACCCCAGCAGGTTGTCGCGCGACAAAAGACCCGTCACGAAATCCCATGCAGCCACCGACAGCACGAACCCTGCCAGCGTGGTGAACACCCACAACGCCAACCGCGACAGCGCCGACCCTCGTGCCCCCGCGATCCGCGCCACTGCCATCATCGCCCGCGCCTCGGGCAGGTCCGCGTCGGGCACCGGCACCGCAAGGGACGGATCGGCCTCCTCCTCCCAGTCGATCACTATCGGCTTTTTCGGTGGCTCGCTCACAGCCGATCCCCCAGCAGAAACTGCGCCGCCCGGTCCAGCCTGATATGCGGCAGGCCTTCCCCCGGTTTCCGCGTGATCCGCGCCGGCGCAAATCCCATCAGATCATAATCCGCGTCCAGCCAGCGGTCCGCCCCGTCCCGCGCCGGCGACAGCAGCCGCGCGGGATCATCTGGCAATTCCCCCGCATACATCGCTGCCTGCTTGCCCGATCCGTTCAGCCGCCCCCGTACCATGTCCAGACTGACCCCGTCGCGCATCACGATCTCTTCCACCGTCGTCCGCAGCGACGCCAGCGACATCGCAGCCACATCCGCCCCCGCAAAAGATGCCCGGTCCCGCGCATCACGCAGCATCTGTTCCATGATTGCCGTCAGGCGCGCATGTTGATGGTGATGCAGATGATCCGCCTTCGTCGCCGCAAACAGGATCCGGTCCACCCTGCGCCCGTTGAACAGTTGCGACAGGAACCCGTTTCGCCCCGGACGGAACGCCCCCAGCACATCCGCCATCGTGCGCCGCAAATCCTCCAGTGCCTGCGGCCCCTGATGGATCGCCTCCATCACATCGATCAGCACAACCTGCCGGTCGATCCGTGCAAAATGGGTCTGGAAAAACGGGCGCACCACCCGCGCGACATACCCGTCATAACGTCGCGCCATTTCCCGCCACAGACAGCCCCGCGGCGTTGTCGCAGGCATCGGCAGCGGCGCAAAGGTCAACACCGGCGACCCCGCCAGATCACCCGGCAGCAGAAACCGCCCCGGCGTGCAATCCGACCAGCCCGCCGCCCGCGCCGCCACCAGATAAGCCGTGAAATTCTGCGCCAATCCCAAAGCCCGCACCTCGTCATGCTGCAGCGATCCATCCTCGGCCCGCGCCGTTGCCATGAAATCTGCCGCTTCCGCGCGTTTCGCCAGCCGCGCCAGCGTCGCCTCGGACCATTCCGCATAGCTCTGATCCAGCAGCACCAGATCCAGCATCCATTCCCCGGGATAGTCGATGATGTCCAGATGCACTGTCCGTGGCCCCTGAAAGCCCGCAAACCACCCCGCCGGGCGTACCCGGAATGACAGACGCAATTCCGATACTGCCCGCGTGCTGTTTGGCCAACGCGGATCGTCGCTTGTGAGGGCCGCAAGATGACTTTCATAGTCAAAGCGCGGCAGGGTCAGGTCTGGCTGTGGCTGAAGGAACACCGCCTCGATCCGACCTTCGGCTGCGGCCCGTAGTTGCGGCATCCGGCCCCGGTCCAGCAAATTCGCCACAAGGCCCGTGATGAACACCGTCTTGCCCGCGCGCGACAGGCCCGTCACCCCAAGACGGATCACCGTGTCCCCGAACGGATCGGTGACCGCCGCCACCGCATCACCCACGCCGCGGACCAGTCCGTTGGCCATGCTGCCCACACCCAAAATACTGTCCCTTTTCCTGCCTTTTGCCAAACATAAGCACCTCTCTGCCCGATTGCCAGCAGGCGGGTCATCCGCTAACCCGTAGGCATGCCGCGCTTTGCCCTGAAAATCGAATATGACGGTGGCCCCTTTAACGGCTGGCAGGTCCAGGCCGGGGGCCAGCCCTCAGTTCAGGGCGCGGTTGAGGCGGCCTTGGCCAGATTGCAACCGGGCGACCATCGCATTGCCGCCGCCGGGCGCACCGATGCCGGCGTTCATGCAATGGGGCAGGTGGCCCATTGCGATCTGGCCCGCGACTGGAATCCCTTTCGCCTGGCAGGTGCCATCAACGCGCATCTGCGCCCCCTGCCCGTGGCCATCACGGCCTGCGTACAGGTGTCCGATGATTTTCATGCCCGGTTTTCCGCGCTGGAACGCCAGTATCATTTCCGCCTGGTCAGCCGCCGCGCACCTGTCACGCATGATCGGGGGCGGGTTTGGCAGGTCGGGCACAGCCTGGACGTGGCCGCGATGCAGGCGGGCGCGTCCCATCTGATCGGCAGGCACGATTTCACCACTTTCCGCTCTGCCTGGTGTCAGGCCGCAAGTCCGGTCAAGACCCTGGACGAAATCACCATCACCCAGCACCCCTATCCCGAAGGCGTCGAGATCGACTTTTTCCTGCGCGCGCGATCATTCCTGCACAATCAGGTCCGCTCGATTGTCGGGACTCTGGAACGCGTCGGGGTCGGGCAGTGGACGCCCGATCAGGTCGGCGCGGCTCTTGGCGCGCGCAACCGTGCTGCCTGCGGCCCGGTATGCCCGCCGCAGGGCCTTTATCTCGCCGGGGTCGGCTATCGCGTCGATCCCTTCGCGCTGCTTGACGCCACGGCCCAATCCGCCACCATCGACGAACGATAAAGGGAAATCCGAATGCCGCTCACCGACCTGCTGATCGCGCAGCTGACCGATGTCTTCCGCATCGGCCTTATCGTCGCCCTGATTGCCACGGCCTATCGCACCCGTGCGAATACCGGCCTCGTCATGCCGCTGATCCTCGGGGTGGTTTTTATTGCCCTGATGATCCCGATGACCCTGCCCCCGCCCGGCGGTGATCCGCTCTGGCGGTTGGCGGCAGTCGGGGTGGTCGCAAACCTGATCCTGCTGGCAGTCGCAGGCGGGGTCTGGACACTTATTCAGCGGCTTCGCGGATAGTCTGAAAAGAAAACGGGCCGGGGTTTCCCCCGGCCCGTTCGTTCATATCCTACTTCGCGGCATCATCCGCAAAGATGTCTTTCTTATGCGTCCCGCCTGGCACAAAGATCATGCCGATCACGACCGTCATCAGCGCCACCACAATCGCATACCACAGGCCAGCATAGATATTGCCGGTCTGTGCCGAAATCGCGAACGCCGTGGCCGGCATCAGCCCCCCGAACCAGCCGTTGCCGATGTGGTACGGCAGCGACAGCCCGGAATAGCGGATCCGCGTCGGGAACAGTTCCACCAGCATTGCCGCAATCGGGCCGTAGACCATCGTCACAAGGATGATCAGATAAGTCAGCGTCGCGATGATCGTCAGCTTTTGCGCGGTGAAGATGTCGATGAACGTCTCCGCCTTCGCCACCGTCGTGTTGTCCGCCGCAACCAGTGGATAGCCTGCTGCCTTCAACGCGTCATTCACGCTCTTTTCAAACGCCCCCTTTACGCCGTTTTCCTTGCCCAGCGTTGCCGCTGCCGCGTCGTAGTTTGCAAGTACATCCGCAGGAACTGTCCCGCGCGCCGTATCAAGGGCCGCCTGTGCCGCAGGTGCCGCCGCAGTGGCCGCATCAAGCGCAACTTGTGCTGCGGTCTTTGCCGCCTCGTCCGTGCCATCGGCCACCTTTTTCAAGGCACCCTCTGCAGACGTCACTGCGGTTTTTGCAGCTTTTACGCCAGTTTCCGCAGCCGAAATGGCCGTCACAGCCGCTGCATCCATGCCCGACTTGACTTCGTCCATCGTCGCCTTGGCTGTCGCAATCGCGGCTGCGTTAGCTTCACCGTCAATGGATGCAATCACCGTCTCGCCGATCTTGACCTCTGCGATTGCACCATCTGCGGCATCTAACGTCTCATAGTTGACCGAAGCTTTGGCCAGCTGCGCCTTGGCAATGTCGCACGAAGTCAAGAACTTGACAGTGGGAGAGTTTGCCGGGTTGAACTGGAACGAACAATCGCCGGGTGCCGCAGTCACCGTTACAGGCGTCTGGTGTGCCGCATAAAGGGCCGGGTTCGCCGTCTGTGTCAGAAAACCGAACACTGGCAGATAGGTGATCGCTGCAATCAGGCAGCCTGCCAGAATGATCGGCTTGCGCCCGATCCGGTCCGACAGCGCCCCAAAGAACAAGAACCCGCCCGTCCCAAGGATCAGCGACCATGCCACCAGAACGTTGGCCGTAAAGCTGTCGACCTTGATCACGTTCTGGATAAAGAACAGCGCGTAGAACTGTCCCGAATACCAGACCACCGCCTGGCCCGCCGTCAGGCCGAAAAGGGCGATCAGAGCAATCTTGCCGTTCTTCCAGTTCCCGAATGCCTCGCGCAGCGGTGCCTTGGACGAAGCGCCCTCTTCCTTCATCTTCTTGAAGGCGGGGGATTCATTCATTTGCAACCGGATATAGAGCGAGATCAGCAGCAGGAAGATCGACCCGAGGAACGGAATCCGCCAACCCCACGATTGAAAGGCCGTCAGCATTTTCGGCGTGCCGTCCGCGTTCATGATGGCTACTCCGGCCGCGTCCAGATCAGGAACACCGGGATAGTTGGCGTTTACATAGCCCGTCACCATCAGGATCACGACCAGCGATAGCAAAAGACCCAACGTCGCCGTGGTCTGAATGAACGCTGTAAAGTATCCGCGCTGATTGGCAGGCGCGTGTTCAGCCACATAAATCGCGGCCCCGCCGTATTCGCCGCCAAGAGCCAACCCCTGCAGCATCCGGAGCCCGATCAGGATGATCGGTGCCGCGACGCCCCAGCTTTGATAGCCGGGCAGAAGACCCACCAGGAACGTTGACATACCCATGATCAAGATTGTCATCAGAAACGTGTATTTACGTCCGATCAGGTCGCCCAGCGATCCGAACACCAGCGCACCGAAAGGCCGCACGATAAAGCCCGCCGCAAACGCCAGCAGCGCAAACACGTTGCGCGTTGTTTCCGGAAAGGGCGCGAAGAACTGCGCCCCGATGATTGCCGCCAGCGAGCCGAAAAGATAGAAATCATACCACTCGAAAATCGTCCCTGCGGACGAAGCGAGGATCACCTTTTTCTCTTCCCTGCTCATCGGTCGTGATCGGCTGTTTCCAGCCATATCTGTTGTCGCCATTGTCGTTCCCTCCATGTGGTCGGGGTTTCACCCGATTTCCGTATTTCTCGACCCTCTGCGGGGCCTTGTCGTATTGCAGTGCGGCTTAGCCCCGGTTCATCCGGTTCCCGATCAGGTCATCGACAACCGCAGGATCTGCCAGCGTCGATGTGTCCCCAAGGGCTGCAAAATCATTTTCGGCGATCTTGCGCAGGATACGACGCATGATCTTGCCTGACCGGGTTTTCGGCAGGCCCGGTGCCCATTGGATCAGGTCGGGCGACGCAATCGGCCCGATTTCCGTCCGCACCCATTTCACCAGATCCTTGCGCAGCGCCTCGGTCGGCTCCACGCCCTTCATCAGCGTGACATAGGCGTAAATTCCCTGCCCCTTGATGTCGTGCGGATAGCCCACCACCGCCGCCTCGGCCACATCCGCATGGGCCACCAGCGCGGATTCCACCTCCGCCGTGCCCATCCGGTGACCGCTCACGTTGATCACGTCATCGACCCGCCCGGTGATCCAGTAATAGCCGTCCGCATCCCGCCGGCACCCATCACCAGTGAAATAATATCCGGGGTATTGGCTGAAATACGCTTCTTCAAACCGGGCGTGATCCCCCCACAGGGTCCGCATCTGCCCCGGCCAGCTGTCGGCGATGCACAGCACCCCTTCGGTTTCCACAGCCGTCTGCACAACCCCCGTCGCCGCCTCCAGCACCACCGGCACGATGCCGTAGAACGGCAGCGTCGCCGAGCCCGGTTTCTGCGGAATGGCGCCCGGCAGCGGCGTGATGATGTGCCCCCCGGTTTCCGTCTGCCAGAACGTGTCGACAATCGGCAACCTGCCCTTGCCCACATGCGTCGAATACCAGTTCCACGCCTCCGGGTTGATCGGCTCGCCCACCGACCCCAGCAGTTTCAGACTGCTCAGATCATGCCCGTCCACCCATTGCGTCCCCAGCCCCATCAGCGCCCGGATCGCCGTCGGCGCGGTGTAGAACTGCGTCACCTTGTGCTTTGCAATCACCTCCCAGAACCGCCCCGCATCGGGAAAGGTCGGCACCCCCTCGAACATCAGGGTCGTCGCCCCGTTCGCCAGCGGTCCATAAATGATATAGCTGTGCCCCGTCACCCATCCCACATCCGCCGTGCACCAGAAGACGTCGCCATCGTGGTAATCAAAGGTGATCTGATGCGTCAGCGCCGCATAGACCAGATAACCCCCGCTCGTATGCACCACGCCCTTCGGTTTGCCTGTCGATCCGCTCGTGTACAGAATGAACAGCGGGTCTTCCGCCCCGACCTCGGTCGGCGCACAGATCGGGGACGCCGCCGCCATTTCGGCCTTCACGTCAATATCGCGGCCTTCGACCCAGGTTGTTTGCCCGCCCGTATGTTTCACCACCAGACATTTTACCCTGTCACTGCAATGCAAAAGCGCCGCATCCGTATTCGATTTCAGTACCGTTGCCTTCCCCGCGCGCGGCCCGTAATCCGCCGTTATCACGATTTCGGCCCCACAATCATTGATCCGGTTTGCCAGTGCGTCCGGGCTGAAGCCCCCGAACACCACCGAATGCACCGCCCCCAACCGCGCACAGGCCAGCATGGCATAGGCCGCCTCCGGGATCATCGGCATGTACATGACCACCCGGTCGCCCCGTTTCACGCCCTGTGCTTTCAGCACATTTGCCATCCGGCAGGTCTGATCATGCAGTTCGGCATAGGTGATGTGACGCGCTGGCGTCTTGGGATCATCCGGTTCCCAGATGATCGCCGTCTGCCCCGCCCGCGTCGCCAGATGCCGGTCAATGCAATTTGCACTGACGTTCAGCGTGCCATCCTCATACCACTTGATCGACACTGCCCCCAGGTCGAACGACGTCTCTTTCACCCGGCTGTAGGGCTTGATCCAGTCGATCCGCTTGCCCTGCGCCCCCCAAAAGGCGACAGAATCCGCCAGAGACGCCGCATAATCCCGCGCATACTCAGCCGAATTCACATGCGCATCGCGGATGAACTGATCTGACGCTGCATAAATGCCCGCCGCAGCAGCACTACCTGACATTCCACATTCCCCCCGTGTCTGGACATTCTGACATTAACCTTATCAGATTTGGGGTCCAGATCACCCCTGTCGAAATTGTAACCATCATTTCCGTCAAAACAAGACTAACTATATAATTAGTAACATTTTTTTTGTAAATAAATTTACTAATAGAACGTCAATCTGGTAAATGTCGTAAATATGGATCATTGGAAAGATTTAACGCCCTGCAGTGCCAAACGGATTCACGGCTTGCTCATCCCCGATTTTGCACGACATTGGGGCGCATGGTTGCCTTGACAGGGATGTATCCTCAACGTGTCTGAACGCCGTGATCCCTTTAACACCCCCGACGACGAAGCCCGGGCCTTGGCGCATGATTTGATCCGACAGGCACGGCACGCCAGCCTTGCCGTCATTGATCCCGAAACAGGCGGCCCCGGCATCAGCCGCATCGCCCTTGCACGGGATGAAATGGGCTGCCCCCTGACGCTGATATCGTCGCTTGCAGCCCATGATGCGGCATTGCGCGCCAATCCCGATGCGGCGCTAATGGTGGGGGAACCAGGTGCAAAGGGTGATCCGCTGACGCATCCGCGTCTGATGATCCGCGTAACAGCCCGCTTCATCAACCGAAATGACCCAAACCATGCCGCTTTGCGCACCCACTACCTTGCCCAGCAGCCAAAGGCCAAACTCTATATCGATTTTGCCGATTTCAGCCTGGTCCGGCTTGTTCCCGTCTCCGCCATCCTGAATGGCGGGTTTGGCCGCGCCTGGCGCCTTGCAGCCAGCGACCTTATCCAGCCACAAGCGGCTTAACATGAAACGGGCGGCCCAACCGGACCGCCCCTTCCCCGTCAATTCGGGCTGTCGCAGCGCAGCGTCACCCACGCCTTGCCCTTCACATCCACAGGCCAGCGCAGGTTCACCCGGTCGTTCCCCACACCCTGCTGCACTTGCGTGAACGGCTGGTCAAACCGCTGCACATCTGCCGCCGTCGTTGTGGCACCTTCCGGAACCACCGACTGTACTGTCCGCGCCCAGCCACCAAAGGGCAGAAAGCCGGACCCGTTCACCACCCATGTCTGCGACGCCGTGTTCTGTTCGTGCGACACCGTCACCGGATTGATAGCCACGCTTGTCACCCCGTTAAAGGTGTTCGCGTTGAAAATGACATTCCGCATCCGGCTGAAATCCAGACCGGCCGTCGACGTATCCACCTTTTCCACCCGGTCGATCGTTGCGTTGATCGTCCGGAACGTGTTTCCCACCACGCTCAACCCATTGATGAAATGCCCCACGCCACGCGGCCTGACCACCAACCAACGAAACGCCGCCGACACGTCATTCGCCGTGAAGATATTCGCATTCAACGTCAGACCCCCGAACGAAAACTCGTTCGCGAACTCCGGTTCCGGATCATGTTCATTCGACCACTCAATGGAACAGTTATCGACGTAGTTCCCCGTCATCAGCGATTTCGTGTTGGTCAGCGTGAAGATCACGCCCGCCAGACGCACCCCGTTCGATTGATCGTCCCCTTGAAAAAAATGGTTCCCGATCAAAAGATTGCCCGATCCCCCGATCACCGCGAAATGCGCGAACCGCACAATCCGGTTGTCCCGCAGCTTTGTGTCATTCGCGTTGATGTTCAGGGCAATCGTCGTCCGGTCCTGCGCCGGCAGGGCCTGTTCGTCCGACAAGAACTGGCAGCGATCCACGAACATCCCCTGACACCCGATCCCTGTCGACGTTAGACCCCGATCCTTGGGCCGGTTCACCACGCTGTCCGCCAGCCGGAAGGTCGATCCATCCCGGGCCAGCAGAACGGCGCTGCAATATCCGTTGCACGACAGTTCCATATCCACGATCTCGAACCGGCTCAGCAGATCAAACCCGCTGAAGTCGAGCAGATACTGATACCGGTTGAAGGTGAACGTCCGCGTTCCCCCACCGCCCCACAGACCCTGGCTCAGTGTCACCGTCCCCGCCCCGATATTGCGCGCCGTCACGTAAACCTCGCGCCCCACGCCGGTTCCGCTTACCCGCGCGCCCACGGGCACGTTCGCCACGTTCGCAACCCCTGTCAGTTGCTTTGGATTGGCCACCGCATAGGATGCAACCGATGTCACGGTCGTCGTCGCCCATGCCGCACTCGACACCGCGTTTAACTGCCCGTTGCGCAACACCCGGCGCTGCGCAAAGGCCGTCAGCCCCGATATCGCGGCCACATTGACCGGTGCCGTCAGATCGACTCGACGCCCGCTCAGATCAAACGTCACATGATCGGTGAAATAGAACAGCGCCGCCAATCCCCGGCGAAAGCCCTCTGCCTCGGTTCCAAAGGCAGCCGCATAGGTGTTCAGATCATAGTTCTTCGTGCAGACCAGACGCATCGCGGCGGGCATTGTCACAGTGCCCTCAAACCGCACCTCGCTGTCCAACGTCACGTTGGCATTCAGGAAATAATTCCCCGCAGACACCAGAACCGTCCGCCCGTCCGCCGCAGCATCCGCCGCCGCAAAGGCAGGCGCGTCATTGGCAATCCCGTCGCCGACCGCCCCATAATCCCGCACATCCACCACATCCAGCATCTTGCGGTGGAACACCTCGGTCACGTCTTCGATGGTGAAATCGTCGATCCGGACCACGCCGCCGCTGGCCCCGGTCAGGTCCAGCCCGAAATGCCCATAGACAGGCTCCACCCCCCAGACCATGTTCACGCCCTGCCGGTTCCCCGACCCGATGATCGCGCTGATCGTCACCACCTGACCATAGCTCGAAAGCGTCACCGACGCCCCGGTTGCCGCAACTGTCGTCACGTTCGTCCCGTTCGACCGCGCCGCATAGCCCGCGATCCGCACCGACGGCAGGTTCCCCGAAATCGCCTTGATCCGCGTCGTAACCCGCAGATACAGCCCCGGTTCCAACGGTGTCTGCCCCTTGTAACGCAGGCGCTGCACCGCCTCGTTCTTCTGCAATTCCAGACAGCCCCCGAAATCCTGATCCGCAGGCACCAGCGCCGCATTCGCCTGGCCTTGGTAACTCGCCGATGCGGGCGTCCCATCCTCCCGCGACCATTGGCTCAGGCCCGCTGCAAAGGCCGGCGGCATCAGTACCAGACCGTCCGTGATCGCTTTGTTCATGTCTTTGACCCATTCCTTGCAACACAAGGTACCGGAAAACCCGGCCCCGCATGCGCGGAATGATGTAATGCAGGATGCTTAACGCCGTCTCCGACCAGCGCGCGCCAGGGTCCGGGTCAGGCCCCCACCCCTGCCTCGGGCAACAGCTGAACCCCGTTGATCTGCCAGCCTTCCTCCGTCTCGATCATCTGGTAATCGAGCAGATGCGTGCGCCCCGCCTGATCCGTCACCATAACCCGCTGCCACAAACCGCCCGCAACCTCGCGCAGTTCCAGCATCCGGACGTCCGCCGGGTGATGCACCATCGGATACCCCTGGGCCACCATCGCACCGAAATTTTCCGGCGTGCCGAAAACACCCTTGATGAAGGGCGACGCAAAGGTGAAGGCGGTCGTGAAATCATCCGCATTCAGGGCCTGCATCTGCCCGTTGATCGTGGCCGCAATGCCGGGATTGGGTTCCTCGGCCAACACTGGCAAGGCCAACACGGCCGTCAGGATAGTCGCATAAATCGTCATTCGCATAGGCATTTCTCCCAGCTCACGTCCCCTGAAAAAGGTTAGGCCAGATTGGGATTTTGTCAAATAATCTCGGACGCCGCAGCCGCGTCAGCGCCCCGCCGCCTGATGCAGGATTGAACTGATCAGGGTCTGATAAGGTATCCCTTCCCGCATCGCCCGCGCCTTGAGCCGGACCAGATCGGTTTCCGGCACCCGCAGCGAAATCTTGACCCGAGGTGCCGCCATCGCGCGCTTGGCAGCCGCGTGCACGTCCGCAGCCGACTCTGGGGTCATCAGGCTGACAGGCACAAAAGCATCGCTTTCGACCAGCGCGATCAGATGACCTTCTTCATCCAACGTGGCTTTTTCTGCAGCGTCGTTCATCCCGCGTCTCCACGATAGATTGCCGTCAGTCGACACGGCAAATCTAATCCTACCCCAATTTTCATCAGAACGCGAAGCTACCTTACCCCAACTTCCCCTCGATCAACCCCACCGTCTCCGCCACCCCATACAGCGCGATGAACCCCCCAAAACGCGGTCCCTGCGATGCCCCCAGCAGCACCTCGTACAGTGCTGTGAACCAATCGCGCAGCGGCTCAAACCCATGCTCCGTCCCCACTGCAAACACCATCGTCTGCAAGGCATCGGCATCCAGCCCGCCCTCCCAGACGCGCAGCCGCCCCGCCAGATCGACCATCGCCGCCCGTTCCTTGTCCGAAGGTGCCCGGAACACCCGCGTGGGCGCCACAAAGTCGTCGAAATATCGCAGCGCGAACCCCGCTGCCGCGTCCAGATCGGGGTTAGCCTTGGGCGACGCCCCCGGCGCATAGCGCTGGATGAACCCCCACAGCCCCGCCTTGTCCTTCGCCCCCGCCACGCTCGCCAGATTAAGCAGCATCGCGAACGGCACGACCATTTTGCTCTCCGGCGGCTGCCCTTGGTGGATGTGGAACACCGGGTTGTTCACCTGCGTCTCCACATCCTGCCCCGCAAACGCCCGCAGTTGCTGATGATACTCGTCCACCGCTTTCGGGATCACGTCGAAATGCATCCGCTTTGCCGTTTTCGGCTTTTGATACATGAAATACGAAAGGCTTTCCGACGCCGCATAGGTCAGCCATTCGTCGATCGTCAGGCCATTGCCCTTTGACTTCGAAATCTTCTGCCCGTGCTCATCCAGAAACAACTCATACGAATAATGGTTCGGCGCACGCCCCCCCAGCACTTCGCAGATCCCGTCATAAATCGGCGTGTTCGTGCTGTGGTCTTTCCCATACATCTCAAAGTCCACCCCCAGCGCCGCCCAGCGTGCCCCGAAATCCGGCTTCCACTGCAGCTTCACATTCCCGCCCGTTACCGGCAGCACCCATTCCCGCCCCGCCTCATCGTCAAAGGTAACAGTCGCATTCACCGAGTCCACATGCTTGATCGGCACATACAAAACCCGCCCTGTTTCCGGGTGGATCGGCAGGAAACAGCTATAGGTCTGCTGGCGTTCCTCCCGCAGCGACGCCAGCATGATCGCCATGATCCCGTCATACCGCTCGCACGCCAGCCGCAGCGTATCGTCGAACCGTCCCGATTTGTAGAACTCCGTCGCGCTGATGAACTCGTACTCAAACCCGAACGTATCCAGAAACCGCCGCAACATCGCGTTGTTATGATCCCCGAACGACGGAAATTCGCCGTACGGGTCCGGCACCGATGTCAGCGGCATCTGCATATACCGGCGCAGCATGTCCTGTTGCGGCACGTTTTCAGGCACCTTCCGCATCCCGTCCACGTCATCCGAAAAACAGATCAGCCGCGTCGGAATATCGCTGATCACCTCGAACGCCCGCCGGATCATCGTCGTCCGCGCCACTTCCCCGAATGTCCCGATATGCGGCAGCCCCGACGGCCCATAGCCCGTCTCGAACAGTACATAGCCTTTCTCAGGTCCGCCCTTTTCATACCGCTTCAGCAGTGCCCGCGCCTCTTCAAACGGCCAGGCTTTCGACTTCATCGCAGCATCGCGCAGGGCAGACATCGGCATATCCTTCGGGCACCTTGCGAAAACATATCGCTTTCGCAAGCCGTCCTCCTATTGCCGTGACGCCCCCCCGTCAATATTCTGCACCGCAACATGACCCCAAAGGATATGCATCTTGGATCAGCTTCCCGCCTCGCTTTCCCCCCAGGATGCCCTTGTGGCCGTCATGATTGCCGTCTCCGCCTCGGACGAACAGATCCGCACCTCGGAACTCGTCGCGATCCAGCGCATCGTCAACCACCTGCCCGTGTTCGCCGAATATGACGGTGACCGCCTGCGCCGCGTCGCACAAACCGTTTTCGATCTGTTCGAGGAAGAAGACGGCCTCGCTGCCCTGTTCGGCCTGATCCGCGCTGCCCTGCCCGACCGCATGTATGAAACCGCCTATGCCCTCGCCTGCGACGTGGCCTCTGCCGATGTCAGCCTGCGCGACACCGAACTGCGCATGCTTGAAGAGATCCGGGACGAACTGAACATCGACCGCCTGCATGCAGCCGCCATCGAATGGGGCGCCCGCGCGAGGCACCTGCGGGTTTAGGTAAAAGCCCGTCGCTCAGGGAAAGTGCCGCTTACCCCTTGAAGCGATGTGTCCGGTGCCAATCCAGATATTCCGGGTGTGGCTGCAATGCCGCCTCAACAGGTACGATCAAGCGTCGGTCCGGCGTCAACAGCCGATCCGCGACTTCGCTGGCTATTGACCCCGCCGCCGTCAGGATCGCCCCATTCCGGTCCACAGCCAGCAAACCCCGGTCAAACATCCAGTGCAGCGTCCCCGACAGCGCCAATCCGTTTCGCACCGTGTCCGGCCCGTTTTCTTCGACCGGCAAAATATGCGCCGCCTCTACTTCTGGCCGCCCGCCCCCATTGCGCAACTCCAGCCCGCTCATCGCGCATCGCGCGCCGTAGGCCCGCTTCACCTGCCGCGCGAAAGATCTGTCCCGAAACGCCCGCGACGACAGGACCATTGCCCGTCCATCCCCGTCGCCCGGCATTCGGAACGGCTCTGCAGCTTCTGCAAAACCCGCCAAGTCCCCGTCGCGCGGCAAGGCTTCTGTCGCGTCCCCCTCCCGCAGGCCTTCCGCCACAATCGCCCCAAAATCACCATCCGAAATCAATCGCACTGCACTAGTATTTGATCCCCGCACCAGCGGCAGTCCGGTTTCCCAAGGCTCACCATCGTGTCGCAACCGCCCCACGGAAGTCTCAAAACTCAGTTCAGACCCGCGATCCAGTTCCGCAAAGGAATGCGTGGCATCTGCAACGTCCGGTACCACCCGCGCCACCCGCTGCACAGCATAATAGCCCCGTGATCCACCCCGCCGCCCTTCAAAAAAGATCACCCAATCCCCGACCGTCTGCGCCACCCGGCTCAGATATGCATTTGGAAAGTGATAAACCTCGCCCGGGCGATCCTGATAACCGCTGTGCGATGACGCGATGAAAACAGCTTTAACCATACCCCAGGCTATGCCGCCACGCCCCCACTGCAAAGCGTTTGCTGTCCCAATCGATCTAGGCCCCCGCCAGCCGACCCCGCACCACCCGTTCCTCCAGAAACGCAGCCAAAGCCACTGCCGCCGGCGTCAGCCGCGCAGCCCCCAGCAGCGCAATCTCTGCCTCGGCCAGAATGGGCCAACCGTCCCGCAGGATTGCCAGCCCCTTCGGCACCATCGCCTCGGGCATCACCGCCACCCCCAGACCCGCCCGCACCGCCGCCACGCAGCCTGCAAAACTCGGGCTGGTGAAAACCGCTGACCAAGGCACCTGCATTGAATCCAGCGCCATCGTCGCCCGCCCCCGATAGACGCAGGGCGCAGGCGACACCGCCAGTGCCAACGCCCGCCCCGCAACCGCCTCGGTCAGCGGCATCGCCCGCGCCCCGACCCAGACCAACTGTTCCCGCCACAAGGCGCGCGCGCCAGCATAGGGCTGCGCCGGATCCTGTTTCACCACGATCAGATCCTGCGCACCCGCCCTCAGCCCTTCGATCAGGGGCAACGTCAGATCGCAGGTCACATGCAGCTCCACCGCCGGATGCGCCTGCGAAAAGACCCCCAGAACATCCGGCAGGTAGGCGCTCGCAAAATCTTCCGGGCTGCCGAACCGCACCTGCCCCGCAATCTCCTCTCCCGAAAAGCGTGCCATCATCGCATCCGCCGTCGCAATCATCGCCCGCGCATGCCCCAAAAGCCGCTCGCCATCCCCCGTAAGCCGCACATTCCGCGTGTCCCGTTCCAAAAGACGCCGCCCGAACATTTCTTCCAGCTTTCGGATCTGCCCCGACACCGCCGACTGGCTGCGCCCGATCATCCCCCCCGTGCGCGAAAAATTTCCCGTTTCCGCCAATGTCACAAAAGTCCGCAACAGACTTG
>JANMDH010000536.1:0-5338 GCA_031376195.1 Gemmobacter sp.
CAAAGAGATAACTCCCCCTTTTGCTGGAGGTGCGATTCTTATGAATAGGAATTCACGAAATTCCGCAAAAAGTAAATTTTGGAGTATGCTTGATGATTGCGGCAATACCGTGGATGGCTACAAAACGAATATGCCGGAGGGCGGTTATATATCCGGTCTCTACTACATCAAACGCTTTCAACGTGACTTCCCGATCTCGACATACCCGGACGGAGAAAGCCTATGCTTTCAAGCGTTGGGCTATGGATCAGATTCTATCCTGATAGAACTCGAAAATGACAGCATCATCCTTGATATTATCGTGGGTATCATATTCTTAGGAGAAACGAAATGAGCAACACGATCCCGTCAAATTACGATCCTATCGCCAGTATTGGTGGCGTAGAAGTAAACTCTGATCTTAGCGCTGAATATGCCGCTGCGATTCAAGGCAGTATCTCATCTTTCAACAAAACTGAGATCCTCACGCGACATGTTTCGAGCAGCACAGCTTCTATTCGCCTTGACCAGACATCCCACATAATCATCGCTGATCTTGTCGTCGGCATAGCCATCGTTGGAGCAGTGCAGTAGACCAACCCACCCACCCCTACTCCCCCTGCACCCCCGTCACTCCGTCCTGTTCCGCCTGCGCCTCCAGCGCCCGCCAGCGCGCCACGTTTTCGTTATGCGCCTCCAGCGTCGCCGCAAAGGCGTGCCCCCCGGTTCCGTCCGCCACAAAGAACAGATCGTCCGTCGTGTCCGGGTTCACCGCCGCCGCAATCGCCTCCCGCCCCGGGTTCGCAATTGGCGTCGGTGGCAGCCCCGTGATCACATAGGTGTTGTAGGGCGTCTCGCGCCGCAATTCACTTTGCCGCAAGCCCCGCCCCAGCGCCCCTTCGCCCTTTGTCACCCCGTAGATCACCGTCGGGTCCGTTTGCAGCTTCATCCCCAGCCGCAGCCGGTTCACGAACACGCTTGCCACCCGGGGGCGTTCTTCCGCCACCCCGGTTTCCTTCTCCACGATGGACGCCATTATCAACGCTTCCTCCGGCGTGTCATACGGCAGGTCCGCCGCCCGCGTCGCCCACAGATCACTCAGCACCTTTGCCTGCTTTTGCCCCATCAGCACCAGCAGCGCCGCCCGGTCCCCGCCCCGCTCCACCTCATAGCTTTCGGGCGAAAGCGATCCTTCCGGCGGCACCGCAACCACCTCCCCCTCCAGAAACGCCGCCTGTTTCAGGCTTTCCACCACCTGCCAGCTTGTCACCCCTTCGGCGAGCGTCACCCGGAACCGCAGGTCAGGCTCTGCCACGACCGCCGCGTATTCCGCAGGCACCTCTCCCGCCGGATCAAACGCGACAACTTCCGCAAACGTGTTCGTCGCCGGGTCCAGTTCACGCAACTGCACTTCCGCGCTTGTCACCCCGATCCGCAGGTTCACCTCGCGCCCGCAGGTCGACTGCCCGCCTTCCGTCAGATCGGCCAGCACCTGGCCCATCGACGCCCCCGGCTCCACCAGATAGCTTCCGAATTTCAATGCCCCCGACTGTCCCGAATATTCCGCCCCGATCCGGAAGATCCGCGCGTCGCTGACCGCCCCCTGCGCCTCCAGCGCCCGGCTGACCGCGCTCAGGCTGTCGCCCTTCGCTACCCGCACGCAGATCGCCTCCGTCAGTGGCCCCGGCCCCGTATACTGCGCCCGCCCCCATGCCAGTATCCCCGCCGCGATCACCAGCACAAAGATGAACAACGTCAGCGCGTTCGACGCAACGGATCGCCACATCAGACCGTCCCCCGCCCCAGAACAAGGCTCGCATTCGTGCCCCCGAACCCAAAGGAGTTCGACAGCGCCACATCAATCCGCCGCCTGACCGCCACCTTCGCCGCCAGATCAAGCTTCGTTTCCACCGCCGGATTGTCCAGATTGATCGTCGGCGGGGCCACCTGATCCCGCATCGCCAGCACGCAGAAAATCGCCTCTACGGCCCCTGCCGCCCCCAAAAGATGCCCGATGCTCGATTTCGTAGAACTCATCGTCGCCGATCCCGCCGCATCGCCCAACAGCCGCTCCACCGCCGCCAGCTCAATCGTATCCGCCATCGTCGATGTCCCGTGCGCGTTGATATAATCGACCTCGGCAGGTACGATCCCCGCCCGCTTCAACGCCATATCCATGCTCCGGTAGGCCCCGTCCCCGTCTTCCGCCGGGGCTGTGATGTGGTGTGCATCCCCCGACATCCCGTATCCCAGCACTTCCGCGTAAATCTTCGCCCCCCGCGCCGTTGCGTGCGCATATTCCTCCAGCACCACCACGCCCGCCCCTTCGCCCATCACGAACCCGTCCCGGTCCGCATCATAGGGGCGGCTCGCCTTTGTCGGATCATCCGCCCGCTTTGTGCTCAGCGCCTTGCAGGCGTTGAACCCCGCGATCCCGATCTCCGATATCGGCGCTTCCGCCCCCCCCGCGATCATCACATCCGCATCCCCCCACTGGATCAGCCGCGCCGCATCCCCAATCGCATGCGCCCCCGTCGAACAGGCCGTCACTACCGAATGGTTCGGCCCCTTGAACCCAAAACGAATCGAAACCTGCCCCGAAATCAGGTTGATCAGGCACGACGGAATAAAGAACGGCGACACCCGCTTTGGCCCCTTTTCCCGGATCAGCACCGCCGTATCCGCAATCGTCGTCAACCCCCCGATCCCCGATCCGATCATCACCCCCGTCCGGCACCGATCCTCCTCCGTCACAGGCGTCCAGCCTGAATCCCGCACCGCCTGAACCGCCGCCGCCATCCCGTACAGGATGAAATCATCCACCTTGCGCTGGTCCTTCGGCTCCATCCAGTCGTCCGGGTTGAATGTCCCCGCCGTGCCGTCCCCCAAGGGAATTTCGCAAGCATAGGGTGTCACCACATGGGCCGTATCAAACCGTTTGATCATCCCGGCACCCGATTGCCCGGCGATCAGGCGGGACCACGACTCCTCGACCCCGCAGGCCAGCGGCGTCACCATTCCCAGACCCGTGATCACAACCCGACGCATCCGCAAACCCTCATCCTGAAAACTTGGTCAAAGCGTGATACACGCCGCATCCCCCCCACGCAACAACCGGGGCGGCGGCCCTTTGCTCACCCGATCACGCCTCCGGTTTGTCACGATAACGCCCATGGAAGCACCGTCCAACAGACTGAACACCGACAGCCACCAGCGCACAGCCCCAATCCCCTTATGACAAAACCGCCCGCACCTCTCCCCCCATGCAAAAGGAAGACAAAGCAGTTTGCCCCGCCTTCCACCCCGCCTTCCAAAAGACTTCAAACGTCGCTAATTGGGGGAACATGCCCGCCGACGTGGAAAACACGTTCCCACTACCGACGAACACAGGCCCTGAATGACACCCATCACTGTCCTGGCCATTGGCCAATCCAACATGCGCGGCGGCCTCGGCGCAACGGGCGGCGAAAAGGACTTTCCAACCTCCGCCAAATTCTTCAACAGCAAAGAAAGATCTTTCGGCACCGCTTGGGTTGACCCCGTTTGGGGCCAGTTTCCCTTCGACAGAACCGAAGACGGCGGGCTCAGCTATTCCAACAATATCAGCCTCTCCTTCGCCAGAACCGTCATCCAGGCGACAGGCCGCCCCGTCTGGACCTACTTTGTCGCCAAAGGCCAGCAACCGATTGAATCGTTTCTGCGCCCCGCCACGCGCCTGAAAGGCGAATGGCCCCTGCCCGACGGCAAGGCAAACCTTGCCCCGTTGCTCTATAACCCCACCCATGGGGCCCGCGCCGCCCTCGACCTTGTGCCAGCCCCGCATTTCGATGTGGTCCTGATGCATCAGGGCGAGGCGAACGCCCGAAATTCCGGGCAATCCTACGCGGAAAAGATCAAGGCCCTTTACGCTGATCTGTCCGATACCGCCTTGATCCGGCCTACGACACAGTTCCTGATCGGTGGCCTGTGGGAGGGTAAGCCGTTCTACGCAGTCCACAAGAACGCCCTGATCGCCGCCGCGCAGGAACTGCCGAATTTTCATTTCATCGACAGCAACGGGCTTATCAACATGGCAGATGGCCGCCACAGTCCCTTGCATTTTCCCGGTCTGGAACTGCAGGAAATCGGCAGGCGTATGGCTGCGGCTTACCTGCAATAATCAGTCTGCCGACACAAAGGTCACCTCCCCATAAATCCTGCGCCTGCCAGTGGCCCGGCAGCACGCCGCCCCCCAAACGAAAAAGGCCGCCCGAAGGCGACCTTTTCCCATCCAGCATCCTGAACCTCAGGCCGCTTTCGAGATGAACCCGACCGCATCCCCGAACGTCTGGATCGTTTCGGCGGCGTCGTCCGGAATCTCTATCCCAAACTCTTCCTCGAACGCCATAACCAGTTCCACTGTGTCCAGGCTGTCCGCGCCCAGATCGTCGATGAACGACGCGTTCTCGGTCACTTTGTCCTCTTCGACACCCAGATGTTCGACGACGATCTTCTTCACACGGTCCGCGATGTCGCTCATGTCATTCCTCGTTCAGGTTGCGGGGACCTAGCCCCGATCTTGTTATCCGCTCCACCCCAGTATCGGGGCAACTCACGTTCAGATCAAGCCGTCCGTGGTCTTACGGCGCGCCTATAGCAAGGGGCGCATCGCATGGCAAACGCTTTCCCGACGGCACCCCGTCAGATCATCGCCATTCCGCCGTTCACATGCAGCGTCGCCCCCGTGACATAGCCCGCCTCCACGCTCGCCAGATACAGCACCGCCGCCGCAATCTCGCCCGCCTCGCCCATCCGCCCCGCCGGCACCTGCGTCAGGATCCGCGCCTTCTGATCTTCGGACAACTTGTCCGTCATCGCCGTCGTGATGAACCCCGGTGCCACGCAGTTGACTGTCACGTTCCGGCTGGCCACTTCGGCGGCAAGGGATTTCGACATCCCCACCATCCCCGCCTTGCTCGCCGCATAGTTGCCCTGTCCTGCATTCCCCGTCGTGCCCACGATGGAACTGATATTCACGATCCGCCCCCAGCGCGCCTTCATCATCCCGCGCAGAACCCCCCGGCACAGCCGGAAGGTCGAGGTCAGGTTCACGTCGATCACCGACTGCCATTCCTCATCCGACATCCGCATGAACAGGTTGTCCTTCGTGATGCCTGCATTGTTCACCAGAATATCAACCGCCCCCATCGCTGCCGCCGCCTGCTTCGGCAGGGCCACCACCGCCGCCGTAACGCTCAGATCGCAGGCCAGCACATGCGCCCCCCCCCCCAGTTCCGCCGCCAGCGCTTCCAAAGGCCCGACCCGCGTCCCCGACAACGCCACCGCCGCCCCCGCCCCGTGCAGCACCCGTGCGATTTCC
>JANMDH010000561.1:0-7505 GCA_031376195.1 Gemmobacter sp.
GCTGACCATTGCGGCGGGGCAGGTGACCTGTTTGCTGGGGCCGTCGGGTTGCGGAAAATCGACGACGTTGCGGCTGATTGCGGGGATCGAGAGGCCGGATCGGGGGCGGGTCGTGATTGACGGCCGTCCGGTGGAGGATGGGGGCCTGCATGTGCCACCCGAGGCGCGGTCGGTGGGGCTGATGTTCCAGGACTTTGCGTTGTTTCCGCATTTGTCGGTGGCGCAAAACGTGGGGTTCGGGCTGCGCGGGGCGCGGGCCGATACGGCGCGGCGGGTGGATATGCTGCTGGAGCGGGTCAGCCTTCAGGGGTTCGGGTCCAAGCGCCCGCACGAATTGTCGGGGGGCGAACAGCAGCGGGTGGCACTGGCGCGGGCGCTGGCGCCGAGCCCGCGGGTGATGTTGATGGACGAGCCGTTTTCGGGGCTTGATAACCGGCTGCGCGACGGCATCCGGGATGACACGCTGGAAGTGCTGAAAGGCGAAGGGACGGCTGTGCTGCTGGTGACGCACGAGCCGGACGAAGCGATGCGGATGGGGGACGAGATCGCGCTGATGCGGGGGGGGCGGATTGTGCAGCGGGGTGCGCCCTACAACGTCTACAACGCGCCGAACGACAAGGCGGCGGCAGCGTTCTTTAGTGATGTAAACGTGATCCGGGGGGTGTCGAACGGGGCGTTGACGCAAACGCCATTCGGCGAGTTCCTGACACCGGGGCAGGCGGAGGGGGCCGAAGTGGACATCGTGATCCGCCCGCAGCATGTGAAGATCGACTTTGACCGGGGCGGGCGGGGGCCGAACCCGACACCGGGGGACGGCACGGCGGCGCGCGGGACGGTGATACGGTCGCGGTTTCTGGGGCGTGACAGTCTGGTCGAGTTTTCGGTAGAGGGCGGGCCGTTGCGCATGATCGCTTCGGTGCCGAATGTGTTTCTGCCGAAGGCGGGGACGGTCCTGTGGCTGATGATCCGCAGGGACCGGTGTTTCGTGTTTCCGGTGCGATAAGGGTCAGGGCAAAGCGGGGCCGATCTTTTCGAGCAGAGCGCGGGCCGCGCGCGACAACCGGCCGTCATCGGTGGTGGCAACGGTATCAAGGCCCAGACGCAAAGCTTCGGCCTCGTCCGCGGTCAGCATCAGGGGCGGCAGGGTGATGGAACTGCGCAGGATGTATCCAACGCCGCGTTCGCCCTGAACAGGCAGCCCGGCGGCCGCGAGCATCGCCATGTCGCGCCAGATGGTGCGTACGGAGACGGCCTGCTGCTGCGCCATGTCGGAGGCGGTGTGCAGGGTGCCATCGCGCAGGATTTCGATCAGTTGGAACAGGCGGTCGTTGCGGGGCATGGTCTGGCTTTCTAGGAGGCAACTGACACACAGCTGTCAGCTACCGCCAGTCAACTGACATATCTGCGGCAGTAAGTCGAGGCTCGGCGATGTTTTGCGCTTTGATCGTGGGCATCCTGCGCCTAAACCAGTTTCAGTTTGGTTGAGGTGCGTCCTCGCCACCCCAAAGGAAGGATTATGCAGATGCAGATGGGTCCCTGGCAGCTTTTGATCATCGCGGTTGTGGTGCTTGCCCTGTTCGGTCGTGGCAAGATCACGTCGTTGATGGGGGAAGTCGGAAAAGGCATCACGGCCTTCAAGAAAGGCGTGAAAGACGGCACGGAAGAAATCGACAAAGAAGCGGCAGAGATTGCCCGTGACGTGACGCCGGGCGAAAAAGACAAAGTTTAAGTGCGGTATCGGAAGGGCCGGTAAGCCATGTTCGATATAGGCTGGACTGAGTTGGTGATGATCGCGGTGGTCGCGTTGATCGTGATCGGGCCGAAAGACCTGCCGGATATGTTCCGCACGCTGGGGCGGTTCACGGCAAAGCTGCGGTCGATGTCGCGCGAATTCACGCGGGCGATGGAAACGGCGGCGAACGAGTCGGGCGTGAAAGACGTGGCGCGGGATCTGAAGGCGGCAACGTCGCCACAGGCGACCGGACTGAACGCTATCAAGGATGCGGCGGCGAAGTTTGAAAAGTGGGATCCGCTGAAGACGACATCACCGCCAAGGCCTGCCCCGGTGGTGACCCCTGCGGCGGCGGCAGTACCCATGGGGCCTGCGACGCAGGCGCTTGCCAGCGCGCAGGCGGAACGCAAGGCAATAGCGGCTGAGGCAGCCCAAAAGCTGCGGGCGGTGGGCAAGGAAAAAGCGGCTGATGCGGTGTCTGCGGTTAAAAAACCAAAGTCAGTCGGGACGGCGATCCCAAAAGCGGCCGTTGGGAAGGCAGCACCGGCAGCGGCGAAGAAACCCCGGAAACCTGCGACACCGAAGGGTGATGCCTGATGGCTGAGAACATCGACGATAGTTCCGCCCCGCTGATCGAACATCTGGCCGAACTGCGCAACCGCATCTTGTATGCGATTGCCGCCTTCATGGTGTGCTTTGTGATCGGCTATGTCATCTGGCAGCCAATCTTCAATTTCCTGACGCATCCGATGTGCGAAGTGCTGAGCGCGCGCGGGCAGGCCTGTCAGTTGATCCTGGTCAAGATGCAGGAAGGATGCTTTGTCGCGATCCGGATCGCCATGTGGGGCGGGTTCGTGATGGCGTTTCCGATCATCGCCTATCAGATGTGGCGCTTTGTGGCACCGGGGCTGTACAGATCGGAAAAGAACGCGTTCCTGCCGTTTCTGGTGGCATCGCCCATGATGTTCTTTGTGGGGGCGTCGTTTGCGTATTACATCATTCTGCCGTTTGCCTTTGAATTCTTTCTGGGCTTTCAGGACAGTTTCGGGCCGGCTGCAACGCAGGCGGGTGTCAACACCGCGCCGGCGGGGGTGGTGTTCCAGGGGTCGATGGAATCATACCTGTCGCTGACGATGAGCTTTGTGATGGCGTTCGGGTTGTGCTTTCAGCTGCCTGTGCTGTTGACGCTGATGGGGCGGGCGGGGCTGATCACGGCGCGGGGGCTGCGGGCGACACGGAAGTATGCGATTGTTCTGATCCTGATTGTGGCGGCAGTTGTGACGCCGCCGGATGTGATGTCGCAGTTGATCCTGTTTTCGGCGATTTATCCGCTTTACGAAATCTCGATCTTCCTGATCGCGCGGTTTGAACGCCAGCGCGAGGCGGTGATGCGGGCGGATGGCACCTGGGTAGACGAAGAGGCTGATGACGAGGCGGAGGCATCGGGCAAGGCATGACGCCTGATGACAAGACTGCCGCCCTGATGCGCATCGCAGCGGCGCTGGAGCGGATGAGCCCGGCGCCGATGGGGCAGCCGGATTTCGGAGCGGCAGAGGCGTTTGCCTGGCACACGGGACCGGACCGGTTGGAACCTGTGCGACACGTGGCGCGGGTGGAGATCGACCTGCTGATCGGGGTGGGGCGGGCGCGGGACATCCTTTTGGAAAACACGCGGCATTTTGCGCGGGGCCTGCCTGCGAACAACGCGCTGTTGTGGGGCGCGCGGGGGATGGGGAAATCCAGCCTTGTGAAGGCGGTACATGCGAAAGTGCTGGGCGAAGGGCTGGCGTTGAAAATCGTGGAGCTGAGCCGGGAGGACCTGCCGTCGGTGCAGCGGCTTCTGGGGCATCTGCGGGGGGCGGATGAGCGGTTCATCCTGTTCTGCGACGACCTGTCGTTCAGCCATGACGACCAGCATTACAAATCGCTGAAGGCGGTGCTGGACGGGGGGATCGAGGGGCGACCCGAGAATGTGATCCTGTATGCAACGTCGAACCGGCGGCATCTGATGCCACGGGATATGATCGAGAATGAGCGGTCAACGGCGATTTCACCGTCTGAGGCGGTGGAGGAAAAGGTGTCACTGTCGGACCGGTTCGGGTTGTGGCTGGGGTTCCATCCGTGTTCGCAGGACGAATATCTGGCGATGATCGACGGCTACTGCGCGGCCTACGGGGTGCGGGTGGCACCGGAGGTGCTGCGGGCGGAAGCGATAGAATGGCAAGCGACGCGGGGGGCACGGTCAGGGCGGGTGGCGTGGCAGTTCTTTCTGGATCTGGCGGCAAGGGGCGGGGTTCGGGTGTAAGGGGTGGCCGTCGGTTTCCCGGAGTTTTCAAGGTATGTGATGTGTTAAAAACCCCCTACTTGCATATGTCGCCACCACCAACTTTTCTTGCGGCATTTTACGACTTTTTTGTTGGGTGAACGGGTAAGATTGGTTTTGGACGTGCCAATACCAGTCTGTTGCGCGAATGGTGCGCAATGAATGCGCACCCTACGGGTCGTGTTTTCTGCTTCACGCTCAATTCAAATATGGCCCCGGATCCACCGCATCGAAACCCTGACGGACCTCGAAGTGCAAGAAGGGGCTGGAGGCGGCGCGAACTTTGGCGAAGGTGGATCCGCGCGAGACGGTGGCACCCTTGCTGACGCTAACGCTGTCGACGCCGCCGTAGACGGTAAGCAGGTTGTTCGCGTGGCGCAGGATGACGATGGCGGTGCCGTCGGTATCCTTGGTGATGGCGGCGACAGTGCCATCGGCTGCGGCGCGGACATTGGCACCGGGGGCAGAGGAGAAGTCGAGGCCCAGGCTTTTCGGGGGGGCGTAGGTGCGGATGATCTTGCCGTCGACGGGGAGCGAGAATTTGGCGGCGGATGCGCCGGTGCGGTTGTCGCCCAAGGCGGGGCTGGCGGGGGTGCCTGCGGGTTTGGCGGTGGAGGCGGCCTCTACGTTTTCATCCGGAAGGGGTTCGCTGGCGGACGGGGGGACGGGGGTGGGGGTGCCTTCGCCGGGGACGCTTGCGTCTGACAGGGCGGTGGCGGGCTGGTTCGCCAGGGCGGTCGGGATCAGCAGGATCTGGCCTTCGCGCACGTTCATGTCGGGGCCGAGGCCGTTCCATTCGGCAAGGGCCTTGGCACTGACATTGTACGTACGCGCGATGGTGAAGGCGGTTTCGCCGCGTGCGACCTTGTGGCGACCGGGTTCAGGGCCTGCGACAGGGGCCGGGGCGGGTGCGGCATTGGCGGTTCCTGCGGCGGGGGCTGCGCGGTCGATTGCGCCGGAGGCGAGGCTGGTGACATCAATGCCGCCGGTGCTGACGGGTGCGCCGATGATGGCCCCGGTTCCAGCGAGGGGTGCGGCGGATGCGACGCGGCGCGGCAGGGCAAGGATTTCGCCGGCGCGAAGGGGGTCGGCCGGGCGCAGGGCGTTATAGCCGGCGAGTTCGGTTGCGGGCAGGCCGATGCGGCCAGCGACGGTTTCGACGGTATCGCCGCGCTGCGCGACTGCGACCTGATAGCCGGGATAGGAGATGACGCCTTTGGCATCGGGGGCGGGGCGGTTGCCGGTGGCCTGCAGGGCGGCTTCGGATGTGCTGAGCGAGCCGCCGATGCCCCGGCGCAGATCCCAGTCCATGTTGCCACCGCCGCCACCGCCGCCGCAGGCAGTGATCAGGGTCAGGGCGGTTCCTGCACACAGGGCGCGGATCAGGGGGGTGGATCGGATCATTGCTCGGCCTTTTTCCTATGGTCCGGGTTGGCCCCGGTATGTCAGTTGTCCGTCAGGGCCTAATCGGCACCCAGGCCTTCGACCAGCGGCACAAAGCGCACGGGGCGAAGTTCGTCATAGTCAAACCCGCGTTCGGTGCGGGTTACCCGGATCAGGCTTTGCACCGCATCGGACTGGCCGACGGGTAAGACCATGATACCGCCGATCTTGAGCTGCGCCAAGAGGGGGCCGGGCGGGTCTTCTGCCGCCGCTGTCACAAGAATGCGGTCAAAGGGGGCCTGTTCGGGCAGGCCATGGCTGCCATCCGCCGTGAGGGCGGTGATATTGGTCAGGCCGAGGGTCTTGAACAGATCGCCCGCTTCGCGGACCAGATGGCGGTGGCGATCGACAGTGTAGATGCGCCGCGCCAGATGGGACAGGATGGCAGCCTGATAGCCCGAACCTGTGCCGACCTCGAGCACCATATCGCGGGGCTGGACATTCAGGGCTTGCGTCATCAGGCCGACGACCGAAGGCTGGCTGATGGTCTGGCCGCAGGCGATGGGCAGCGGCACGTCGTCATAAGCGCGTTCGGCGAAGACGCCTTTGACGAACAGGCCGCGATCCACCTTTTCCATGGCATTCAGGGTGCGCCCGTCGGTGACCCCGCGCGAGCGGAGCGCAAACAGAAAGCGCATCTTGCGTTCGGCCGGGCTGTCCACCGGGTCGGCCCCGCCGGATGTCATGCGAGGCGCGCCTCAAGATCGGCGAGCAGGTCGTGGGCTGTCAGGTCGGCGCGCAGGGGAGTGACGGAAATCCAGCCGTCCAGATTGACGGCGGCGTCCGACCCCGGCAGGGTGGGGGTGTGCTGGGTGCCGCCCTTGATCCACAGGAATTTCCGGCCCGAAGGCGAGATGTGAGGTTCGACCGCGAACGCCGTATCGCGGCGAAAGCCCTGGGGGGCGACCTTGACGCCTTTGACCTTGGCCGCCGGGACGGGGGGGAAGTTGACATTGTAGAACACGCGGTAATCGCCCTGATCCCAGATGCCCTTGTCCAGAAGGCTGCGCACGACATCGGCCCCATGCTGGCGCGCCGCCTCGAACGGATCGGCGAGATCGTCGGTCTGGGGGCCCATGAACTGACTGAGGGCGATGGCGGGCACCCATTGCAGGGCCGCCTCCATCGCGGCACCGATGGTGCCGGAATAGAGGACGTTTTCGGCGGAATTGTTGCCGCGATTGACGCCGGAGAGGACGAGATCGGGTTTGGCACCCTGCAGCACGTCATACATGGCGGCGAGGACGCAGTCGGCGGGGCTGCCTTCGGCGGCATAACGGCGGGGGTCGAGCTTCATGATCATCATGGGGTGGGTATAGCTGATGCAATGGCCGACGCCGGATTGTTCAAAGGCGGGGGCGACGGTCCAGACCTCACCACTGGGGCCTGCGATCTGAAAGGCGATTTCGGTGAGGACTTCGAGGCCGGGGGCGTTGATGCCATCGTCGTTCGTGATCAGAATACGCATCATCCGGCCCCATTCCGGCCTGTTGGCGGCCTGACCCCTGATTAGACCGTGGGGGGCGTGCGGGCAAGCACCCTGCGCATGGAAATACAACTTAGGGCGGCCATCGCGCCGGCTGTGGTCAGGCAGAGGGGCAGGCCGCCGATCTGATAGCTGACGCCGGAGAGAAGGGTGCCGATCAACCGCCCGGCGGCGTTGGCCATGTAGTAAAAACCAACGTCGCGGGTGACGCGGTCTGCATCGGTGAAGGCAAGGATGAGATAGGAGTGCAGGGCGGAATTGATGGCAAAGACAGCGCCGAACAGAAGCAACCCCGCGACGATGGTAAAGCTGAGCCAAGGGGCAGGGTCGCCCGCCAGAAAGGCAAGTGCGGCCAACATGAGCGGAATGGGGATGAGCCAACCGGCCCAGAGACTTGCAGCACCGACAATCGCCGCCTCGTCCCTGGCACGGATGAGGCGGGGCGCTGCGGCCTGCATGGCCCCGTAGGCGATGATCCAGAGGGCCATGCCCCCGCCAATCAGGAAAAATGCGGCGCGACG
>JANMDH010000407.1:0-6992 GCA_031376195.1 Gemmobacter sp.
TGCAGGGTCGCTGGTGGCGGTGGGTACCACGGACAGGCGCATTTCGGTGCAGTTGATTCCGGGCCTGCGCCAGATGCAACCCGCCGATGTGATGCGGGGGGAGGAAACGCAGATTGCCGGGGCGCTTGCGCTTTACCCTGATTTTGACGGGGTCCTGTGCCTGCCGGGGACGCATTCCAAATGGGTGCAGGTCTCGGCGGGTGAAGTGGTCAGTTTTCAGACCTTCATGACGGGCGAATTGTTTGCGCTGTTGTCGGGGCAATCGGTGCTGCGGCACGGGATGGTGGGTGGCGGTTGGGATGACGCTGCCTTTTTGGCGTCAGTCGGCGATGCGATGTCGGACCCGCATAAATTTGCCGCACGATTGTTTGGTTTACGCGCCGAGGGTCTGGTTTCAAGCCTGTCGCCGGCGGTGGGGCGGTCGCGTCTTTCGGGGCTTTTGATCGGTATCGAACTGGCGGCGGCGCGGCCCTATTGGCTGGGGCGACAGGTTGGCATCATCGGTGCGGATGCGCTGTCGTCGAACTATGACAAGGCATTGACGGCGCAGGGCGTGACGCCCGAATTGCTGCCATCCGAGGCCTGCACGATTGCGGGCCTGGCCGTTGCGAGACAAAAGGAGAGTGCCCGATGACCCGCCCCCTGATCGCAATTCTGCGCGGAGTTTCCCCGGCGGAGGCGCTGCCGGTGGCGGAGGCGCTTATCAGGGCGGGGATCACGACGATCGAGGTGCCGCTGAATTCACCGGACCCCTATGACAGCATCGCGGCGATGGCTGTGACCTTTGGGGACAGGGCCGTGATCGGGGCAGGAACCGTGTTGACGGTGGATCAGGTGACGCGTGTGGCACAGGCGGGGGGGCGGTTGATCGTGTCGCCAAACTGCGACGGAGAGGTGATCCGGGCGACAAAGGCGCAGGGGATGCAAAGCTGGCCGGGGGTGATGACACCCACCGAATGTTTTGCAGCGTTGGCGGCGGGGGCGGATGGGTTGAAGATATTTCCGGCATCCTTGATCGGGCCGGACGGATTAAAGGCGATCCGCGCGGTGTTGCCGAAGGGTTGCCTCGTCTATGCTGTGGGCGGGGCGGGGGCATCAAACTTTGGGGAATGGGTCAGGGCCGGGGCGGATGGGTTCGGGATCGGGACGGCACTTTATACACCCGGGCTTTCGGCAGCCGAGGTTGCGGTGAGGGCAAAGGTGCTGGTCGCGGCATGGGACGCGTCGCTGGGATGAGTGTGATTTTCGATGATCGCATCTGCGCCTTGGGCGAAGGACCACTGTGGCACCCGGAATGTGAACAGCTGTTCTGGTTCGACATTCTGGGCAAGCGTCTGCTGACCCGCGATGCCACCGGCCCCCGCGAATGGGCGTTTGATGACATGGTTTCGGCGGCAGGCTGGATCAGCAGGACGGAACTTCTGATTGCGTCGGAAAAGGCGCTGTTCCGGTTTGATCTGGTGACCGGCAATCGCACCGATCTGTGCGCAGTTGAGGCGGATGTTGCGGGAACCCGTTCGAACGATGGCCGGGCAGATCCGCAAGGCGGGTTCTGGATCGGCACGATGAGCAAGAAGGGCGACGCGGAACCGGGGCGAGGGTCATTCTGGCGCTACTACAAAGGCGCATTGCGCAGGCTGTATCCGAACATCACGATCACCAATTCCTGCTGCTTTTCGCCAGATGGGCGCACGGCGCATTTCAGCGATACCTCGACGGGCCGCGTCATGCGGGTTGCACTGGACGCGGATGGCTGGCCGAAGGGCGAGCCGGGAATCTATCTTGATCTGGCTGGCGAGGGGCTGAATCCGGATGGCGCGGTGATCGACGCGGACGGGTTGATGTGGCTGGCGCAATGGGGATCGTCGCGGGTGGCGGCCTATGCGCCCGACGGAACACTGGTGCGCACAGTGGGGTTTGACGCGCCGCAGACATCCTGCCCTGCCTTTGGCGGAGTGGACGGGATGACGCTCTATTGCACTACCGCACAAGTGGGCATGGACGGGTCGGCACATCCGAATGCAGGGAAAACCTTTGCCGCAGCGGGCATCGCACGCGGTCAACGTGAACATAAGGTCATATTGTGAAACGCACTCTTGGTGTCTGCTATTATCCCGAACACTGGCCCGAGGAACAATGGGCTGTCGATGCCGCCCGGATGGCCGAGATTGGCCTGACATGGGTTCGGATCGGAGAATTTGCCTGGGCCCGGATGGAGCCGGAAGCGGGGCGGATGGACTGGGGCTGGCTGGACCGGGCGATTGGGGTGCTGGGTTCGCATGGGTTGAAAGTGGTGCTGGGAACGCCGACGGCGACACCGCCGCGTTGGATGCTGAACAAACATCCCGACATGCTGGGCGTCGATGCCCAGGGGCGGGTCCGGGGGTTCGGGTCGCGCCGTCACTATTGTTTTTCGCATCGGGGATATCGCGCGGAATGCGCACGGATCGTGACACTGATGGCCGAACGCTATGGCCGGAACCCCCATGTCGCCGCGTGGCAGACGGACAATGAATACGGCTGTCACGACACGACGCTGTCCTATTCGCCTGCCGCACTGGAGGCGTTCCGCGATTGGTGCGCGCAGCGGTATCAGTCGCCACAGGCGTTGAACCGGGCGTGGGGGAATGTGTTCTGGTCGATGGATTATGCGGGGTTTGACGAAATCGGGTTGCCGAACCTGACAGTGACCGAGGCGAACCCAAGCCATGTGATGGCCTTCCGGCGCTTTGCAAGCGACGAGGTGGCGGGGTTCAACAAGCTGCAGACGGACATCATCCGGCGGCATTCGGAGAGTCCGATTGCGCATAATTACATGGGGCGGATCACGGAATTCGACCATTTCGCGACAGGGGCGGATCTGGATATCGCATCATGGGACAGCTACCCGCTTGGGTTCCTGTCGGACCGGCTGGAAGTGACGCCGGAACACAAGCGGCGGTTTGGGCGTCAGGGCGACCCGGATTTTCAGGCGTTTCACCACGATCTTTACAGGGCAGTTGGCGCGAGACGTTTTGGCGGCCCGGCCGCCGGGGGCCGCTGGTGGATCATGGAACAGCAACCCGGCCCAGTGAATTGGGCACCTTACAACCCCGACCCGTTGCCGGGAATGGCGCGGCTTTGGGCCTGGGAAGCGTTCGCGCACGGGGCCGAGGCGGTGTGTTATTTCCGCTGGCGGCAGGCGCCGTTCGCGCAGGAACAGATGCACGCGGGCCTGTTGCGACCCGACAGCGTTGCCGCCCCTGCCTATGATCAGGCGGCGGAAGTGGCGCGGGAACTGGCGGCGATGCCGGATGTGGAGGCAGGGTCCGCACAGGTGGCGCTGGTGTTTGATTATGCAAGCGCATGGGCTTGGGCGACGCAACCGCAGGGGCGGGATTTCGACTATTTCCGGTTGGTGTTCCACTTCTACAAGGGGCTGCGGCGGTTGGGGCTGAATGTCGATATTCTGCCGCCGGATGCGGCGGATCTGTCGGGTTACAAACTGGTGCTTGCGCCCGGTGTGGCGGCACTGTCCGATGCGTTGACGGGCGCGCTGACGGCGTTCAGGGGGACGGCGCTGATCGGTCCGCGCACGAATGCCAAGACGGTGGAATTCGCAACCCCGGTGCCGTTGCCGCCGAACCTGCCGAGGTTGGATTGCATCGTGGCACGGGTGGAAAGTCTGCCGCCGGATGTGCCGGTGCCTTTGGCGAAGGGAGGGAGCTTCCTGCACTGGCGCGAAAAATGCGAAGCAGCGGAGGTGGTGGAGGAAACCTTGGACGGCTGGCCCGCGCTGATCGGGCATGGGGCAATGAAATATCTGGCGGGATGGCCGGATGATGCAGCACTGGACCGGATACTGCAGGATGCCTGCGCAGCGCAGGGGTTGGCGGTGACGATCCTGCCCGAAGGGCTGCGGATCAGAGATACGGAAACCCACCGGTTCTGGTTCAACTACAACCCGGAGGCGGTGACGCATGAGGGGCTGACGATTGCGGCGGCGGGGGTGCATTGGGACAAGCGTTGATATTCGGATCAAGATGACCCATATGTTGGTCATACCTTGGAGAAGATCATGCAGATCGCCATCGCCGAAGCCAAAGCCCAGTTTTCCGAACTGATCCGCCGTGCCGAGGCGGGCGAAGCGATCGAGTTGACGCGGTATGGCCGCCCGGTGGCACGGATCACGGCGGCGCAACCGGAACCCAGTCTGCCCTTGATCGGGGCGATGAAGGGACGGATCAGGATCGCGGATGATTTTGACGCGCCACTGCCGGGCTTTGCCGAGGCGATGAGCAAAGGCATTGATCCTGCGTGAAGCTGCTGCTGGATACCCATATCCTCGTCTGGTCACTGATGGACGATCCGCGGCTGAAAGGGCATTATCGCAGGGCGCTGGAAGGCGCAGAGGAAATCCACGTGAGCGCGGTTTCGATCTGGGAAATCGGGATCAAGCAAGCCTTGGGCAAGTTGCAGATTGACGGGGACATCATGACAATGATCCGCCGAACCAACTGCCTGCCACTGGTGGTTACGTGGGATCATGGAATCGCGGCAGGTCTTTTGCCGCGCCACCACGATGATCCGTTCGACCGGCTGCTGATTGCGCAAGCCCGCTGTGAAGGGCTGACTCTCGTCAGTGCAGACCGGATGGTGCGGCGTTATGATGTGCCGCTGATTTGACCCGCCAGGGGCACCAGATAGGCCCAGCCGTTGGGGCCAAGGGTCAGGATGCCGTCTGATATCGACGCGCTTTCGGACGGCTGGGTCAGGGTCAACGCAGCGCCTTGCAGTTCTAGGCCCACCGTCTGTGCGCCCAGATTGAACAGGCACAGAACCGAAGCGCCTTCATGATCCCGCGCGAACCCGAGCAGGGGGTCGGGCAGATCCAGAAACCGGGTGCGGCCATGGCGCAGGGCCGGGGTCGCCTGCCGGTGCGCGATCAGGGCGCGGTAGGTTTCCAGAACCGACCCTGGCACGCCCACCTGCGACGCGACGTTGCGCGCCAGTTGCGCAGGCTTGATCGGCAGCCACGGCGTGCCCGTGGTAAAGCCGCCCTGCGCAGTTGCATCCCAGACCATGGGCGTGCGCGTTCCATCCCGGCCAATCGGTTCAGGCCAGAAGGCGATGCCCTGCGGATCGGTCAATTCGTCAAACACAAGCTCGGTGTCGGTCTGGCCCAGTTCTTCGCCCTGCCAGAGGCAGATCGAGCCTTCAAAACTGAGCAGCAGGGCCCCTGCCTGTTTCGCCAACGCCTCAGCCGACACCCCATATTCGGCCCAGCGCCCCGCATGGCGGACGACATCGTGGTTGGAAAACGCCCACATCGGCCAGCCATCGGGTGCGCCTGCAAAGAATTCTTCCAGCTTGCCGCGAAAGAACGCAGGCGAATAGTCGTATCCCATCAGTTCGAACGAGTAACATTGATGCAGCCGCCCCGGCGCGGTGTAGTCCCCCATCATCCGGATCGCATGATGGCTTTCCCCCATTTCGCCAACGCTTGCCCTTGCGTCATATTCGTTCAGCAGGGCGCGGATACGTTCCATCCAGATCAGGTTTTCAGGCTGGTTCTTGGAATGGATGTGATACTGCATTCCGTAGGGGTTCGCCTCGGGCGCCGGTTTCACCCGAAAATCGGCGGGATTGTCGCGCAGCAATTTGTCGTGGAAAAAATAGTTGACGGTATCGAGCCGAAAGCCATCAACCCCCCGGTCCAGCCAGAAACGCATGTTGGCCAGATGCCAATCCTGCACATCGCGGTTGTGGAAATTGAAATCAGGCTGGCTGGTGAGGAAGTTGTGCAGATAAAACTGTTTGCGCCGCGCGTCCCAGGCCCAGGCCGACCCGCCAAAGACCGACAGCCAGTTGTTCGGGGGTGATCCGTCGGGCCTTGGGTCGGCCCAGACGTACCAGTCGGCCTTGGGATTGTCGCGCGAGGCGCGGCTTTCCCGAAATGCGGGATGCTGATCAGCGGAATGCGACAGCACCTGATCAATGATGACCTTCAGGCCTAGGTCATGTGCGCGGGTGATAAAGGCGTCAAAGTCGGCGAGGGTGCCAAAAACCGGATCGACATTAGTGTAATCCGCAACGTCATAACCCATGTCTTTCATGGGGGACCGAAAGAAGGGCGACAGCCAGACGGCATCAACCCCAAGTGCGGCGATATGATCAAGGCGTGCGGTGATACCGGGCAGGTCACCGATGCCGTCGCCGTTGCTGTCCTGAAACGACCGGGGATAGACCTGATATGTCACTGACCCGCGCCACCATTCGCTCATTCCTGCCCCCGCTGTTTTCCACAGCCTAGCCATGGCTTTTGCGATTGCACAGTCGGCATCGTGAAAATACGCCGAAATTCAGGCCCCTCGCGCAGACGGCGCGGTGCTGCTAGGTCGTTGACCCAATCGCCATCGAAAGGCCCGCCGATGCCCCTGACCATTCGTTCGCCTGCCCTTGAAGACCGCGCCGGTTGGGACCGCCTGTATCAGGGCTATGCCGCCTTTTACAAAGTGACCCAGACGCCAGAGATGCGCGACAAGGTCTGGTCGTGGATCATGGATCCTGCGCAAACGACCGAAGGCCTGATTGCGGTGAATGACGCAGGCCAAGCCGTCGGTCTTGCGCATTTCCGCGCCTATGCACGCCCGTTAAGCGCCAGCACCGGGGGGTTTCTGGACGACCTGTTCGTGGACCCCGATGCGCGGGGCGGGCGGGTTGCGGCACAGTTGATCGGGGCGATCCGGGCAATTGCCGAACAGCGCGGCTGGTCTGTGCTGCGCTGGATCACCGCCGAAGACAATTACCGGGCGCGAGGCCTGTATGATCAGTTGGCGGCCAGAACCCCGTGGGTCACTTATGACATCAACCTGTGACTGCTGAAGTCATGTGCGATTTGCATATCTGCCATGCAAAACCGAATAGATGTTGACCCGCCCCGCACATCGCCGCACCGTGCGAAATGTCAGGGAGACTGCCGATCATGACCAAAGCACCCGTGTTCACCCCGA
>JANMDH010000061.1:0-10776 GCA_031376195.1 Gemmobacter sp.
GAAAAAGCTGTGTTTGTTGGCGGTCTGCAGCGCGTCGTCATATTTCCAGTTCATCTCGAACTGGCCAATCGCGTCCTCGTGGTCATTCTGATAGGCTTCCCAGCCCAGCTCCAGCATGTAATCGCAGGCTTCTGCAATGACGTCATAGCGGCGCATCACGGCCTGCTGGTCATAGCAGGGCTTCTCAGCCGTGTCATAGGGGTCCGAAATCTGGCTTCCATCGGGCGACAGCAGAAAAAATTCGGGCTCCACGCCGGTCTTGACACGCAGGCCTTCCTTCGCGGCCTCCGCTATCAGTTTTTCCAGCACGTTGCGCGGTGCCTGATCGACCAGGTTGCCTTCCATGGTGGCGCGGGCGGCGACCCATGCCACTTCTTTCTTCCAAGGCAGCTGAATGGCCGACGACGGGTCCGGCACGGCCATCAGGTCAGGGTGGGCGGGCGTCAGATCAAGCCAGGTCGCAAAGCCGGCAAAGCCTGCCCCATCTTCGGCCATATCATTGATCGCCTGCGTCGGCACCAGTTTGGCGCGTTGACCACCGAACAGGTCGGTGTAGGAAATCATGAAATACTTGACACCCTTTTCCTTGGCCCATTTGGCCAGATCTTTCGCCATCCTGCTAACTCCCTGTCGTCTTTATGTTTTTGTTAAAATCCACCGTTGCGTCCGGGGATCCAGTTGGTGCCCGCAATCGGAACGCCAGCCATTGCAGAGGCCTCAATCGTCAGCGCGCAAAGGTCTTCCGGCTCCAGATTGTGCAGGTGGTTCTTTCCGCAGGCGCGGGCAATCGTCTGCGCCTCCAGTGTCATAACCTTGAGGTAATTCTTCAGTCGCCGCCCGCCCAGAACCGGGTCAAACCGCGCGGCAAGATCTGGGTCCTGCGTCGTGATGCCCGCCGGATCACGGCCTTCATGCCAGTCGTCATAGGCATCGGCGGTCGTCCCAAGTTTCTGGTATTCCTCTTCCCATTTCGGGTCATTGTCGCCCAGGGCGATCAGGGCCGCCGTGCCGATGGAAACCGCATCCGCGCCCAGCGCCATGGCCTTGGCAACGTCCGCGCCAGACCTGATGCCGCCTGACACGATCAGTTGCACCTTTCGGTGCATGCCCAAATCCTGCAGCGCCTTCACCGCCTGCGGAATACAGGCGAGGATGGGCATGCCGACATGTTCGATGAACACATCCTGCGTCGCCGCCGTGCCGCCCTGCATGCCGTCCAGCACCACCACGTCCGCGCCCGCCTTTACGGCGAGGGCCGTATCGTAATACGGCCGCGCACCGCCGATTTTCACATAGATCGGCTTTTCCCAATCGGTGATTTCGCGCAGTTCCATGATCTTGATTTCCAGATCGTCCGGCCCGGTCCAGTCCGGATGACGACAGGCCGAACGCTGATCGATGCCCTTGGGCAGGTTGCGCATGTTTGCGACGCGGTCACTGATCTTTTGGCCCAGCAGCATGCCGCCACCGCCGGGTTTGGCCCCCTGCCCCACGACAATCTCGATGGCGTCGGCACGGCGCAGGTCATCGGGATTCATGCCATAGCGCGAGGGCAGATATTGATAGACCAGTGTTTGGGAATGGCCACGTTCTTCTTCGGTCATGCCGCCGTCGCCCGTCGTGGTCGATGTTCCGGCGAGCGTGGCCCCGCGTCCCAAAGCCTCTTTCGCCGGGCCAGACAGCGCGCCAAAGGACATGCCCGCGATGGTGATGGGAATCTGCAGATGGATCGGCGTTTTGGCATGGCGGGTGCCAAGCCAAACGTCGGTCGCACATTTTTCGCGGTAACCTTCCAGCGGATAGCGGCTGATAGAGGCGCCAAGGAACAGCAGGTCATCGAAATGCGGCAGGTGACGTTTGGTGCCACCACCACGAATATCATAGATGCCGGATGCGGCAGCCCTGCGGATTTCTGCATTCACCGCAGGTGTGAACGTGGCTGAAAAGCGGGGCGGGGTTTTGGGAAATTCGGTCATTCGATTGCCTCAGTAGGCCCCGGTCTTAGTAGTCCTGGGCGTTGTCGATGTTGAAATTGTACAGTTTGCGGGCCGACCCGTAGCGGCGGAATTGTTCCGGCGTCGCTTTGGCATCTGCCTCGCCGCGCTTTAGCAGGTCTTCGAGAATCTCGTAATGTTCAGGCCGCATCTCCTTTTCGATGCAGTCCGCGCCAAGCGATGTCACGGTGCCACGGACGAACATGCGGGCTTCGTACAGGCTGTCGCCCAGCGCCTCGCCCGCATTGCCCAAGACCACCAGATTGCCAGACTGGGCCATAAAGGCAGACATGTGGCCAATGTTGCCGTGCACGACAATGTCGATACCTTTCATGGAAATGCCGCAGCGGCTCGACGCGTTGCCCTTGATCACCAAAAGTCCGCCGCGCCCTGTAGCCCCCGCGTATTGACTGGCGTCACCGTCAATGATGACCGTCCCCGACATGATATTCTCGGCCACCCCCGGGCCTGCGCTTCCCTTGATACGGATGGTCGCCTGCTTGTTCATCCCGGCGCAATAATAACCCGTCGATCCGTGCACCGTAATGTCCACCGGCGCGTCCACACCCGCCGCAATCGCATGCGCGCCCTTGGGATTAGTGATCTCCCACGCGGTCATGTTGGTCTGCCCTTTCAAGGCATGCAGCGATGCATTCAGCGCGCGCAGTCCTTCCGCCCCCAGATCAAAGGTCTGCATCCTCTTAACGCTCCCAGAAATAGACAGTTGCGGGTTCAGGTTCCCAAACACGGGCAGCCTCGATCCCGGGCAGGTTGACCAGGGCGCGATATTCAGACCCGAAGGCCACATATTCATCGGTTTCGGCCATCACGGCAGGCTTGCAGGCAATCGGATCACGCACCACGCCAAAACCGTTCTTGGTGCCAACAACGAAGGTAAAAAAACCGTCAAGGTCAGTCAGCGTTGCTTCCATTGCCACGCTCAGCTTGTCGCCTTCCTTGAGCTTTTGGGAAATGAAGGCCGCCGCAACCTCGGTATCGTTTTCAGTCTCAAAGGTCATGCCTTTGCGCGTCAGATCGCGCCGCACACCGTTGTGGTTGGACAAGGATCCATTATGGACCAGACACTGATCAGACCCGGTCGAAAACGGATGCGCCCCCATCGTGGCGACCGCACTTTCGGTGGCCATGCGAGTGTGGCCAATGCCATGGGTGCCGCCCATTTTCGCTACGCCAAAACGGGCGGCCACATCCACCGGCAGGCCGACTTCCTTGAAAATCTCGATGCTGTCGCCAGCACTCATCACCTTCACGCCGGGGCGCAGGTGCACCAGGGCTGATCGGGCCGCATCCATCTGGTCGATCGGCACCTCCAGCACCGCATGGCTGCTTTTCAGCAACATCAGCACCGGCTTGCCAATGGCGTTCTTCAGATCCGCGTCAAGCGTTTTGAAGTCTGCATCCGGATGCGCCGATTGCACCGTGATCTTGCCGATCCCGTCCTTTGCACCCGAATAGATCGCGATCCCGGCCGAGTCGGGACCCCGGTCGGTCATCGTGATCAACATGTCGGTCAGCATTGCGCCAAGCTGTGGCTCAAGCTTCGGGTCCTTCAGGAATAACCCAACGATGCCGCACATGGATTCGCCTCCTCTTATTTTGCAACGCAACGCTAGCACCGAAGATTTCGCCATTCAACTACAGAGAAACTTTTTTCACTGATCGGGCAATTCTTTTCAATCTGCCCAGAATTCAGGCGGTTTTCCTTGACAGATTGTCGCAGGCAGGTTTCCCTAGAGAAAACAAATTTGCCGGTAAGAGAAACGGTGCGTGTGGTCCCGCCAAATCCGACAATCAAAGGACCATGGGAGGGGAAACATGACTGACCTGAATGAAAGGATCGAGGCTATGCACAAACGCGACATTATCGTCGCGTGGGTGTTTGTGGTCGGCCTGTGGGTCGCGATGATTTTTGTGGCGATGGCGACGTGGAATTTTGCGCCAAACGGATTGGCCAGAATTTTGCTGCTGGGCGCGGGGGCAGTGGTCCTTTTGTTCAATACGGCGGCGATCCTCGCCATGCTCCGGCATTACCGCGAGGACCGGGATTTCATCTACGGCCTAGACATCAAGTTCCTTGATGAATCCCGCGCAAGAAGGGGCTGATGATGGCACATTATACCCCGCCGACCCAAAGCAAAATCGGCCAGTTGATAGATGTCGTGGTTCTGGTCACCCTGACCGTTGGCGCGCTTTTCGTGCCGCTGTGGCTCGGGATGGCCGGATCGTCGAAATCTGTCACCACCCCGGTGGCAAATCCGACATGGGAAAGTCTGGGCCAGAATGCCGCCCAGGCCACGCAATACGAAGCGTTGGGCTATAGCCCCGCATCAGCCCACGACCTGATCCTGGCACGCTTCGACTATAGCTTTACCGCCGGGACGCTGATCGCGATGATCATCGTGATCGTCGCCTACTACTTCCTTCTTCTTCGTTTCTCCGACGTGGAATACCGCGAAGTCATCTCCGAAAAATTCGGCGAGAGGTAGGGAACAATAATGGAAACCTGGAATTACCTCGAATACGCCGCCTGGGGCCTTTCTGCCTTGTTCGGGCTGTATATGATCGTGGACTGGCTGAAGACCGACACGACCTATTCTGAAGATGTCCTGACCTCTTCCCGCGAAGGCGAGCTTGAGGCCATGACCGAAGAACACAAGGGATAGGGCGCATCATGGCAGATATCGATATCACCTCAAAAGTAAGGGACGGCATGGGGCCGCACGGCACCAAGGTAGGCCTTCTCCGCGTCCTTGGCCCGGCGCATGTGTGGGCCCTTGGTGTGGGCATTGTGCTTGTGGGCGAATACATGGGCTGGAACTTTGCCGTCGGCAAAGGCGGGGCCTATGCGGCGCTGATCGCGTGCTGGTTCGCAGGCATTCTGTACACCTGTGTCGCGATGATTGACAGCGAGGTCACCTCGACGGTTGCTGCGGCAGGCGGGCAATACACTCAAGCCAAACACATCGTGGGTCCGTTGATGGCGTTCAACGTCGGGCTTTATCTGGTGTTCGCCTATACGATGCTGGAGGCGGCGAATGCGATCACGGCGGGCTACCTCTTTTCGGTCGTGGCCACGATGTCGGGGCATGAAGCAGCACTGGATCAGCGGCCCTTCATCATCCTGGTGATCATGTTCCTGGCCTGGCTCAACTATCGCGGTGTGCTGGCAACACTGACCTTCAATCTTGTCATCACCGCGATCGCCTTCGTCGCGATTCTGGTGCTGTTCGTTTCGACCACGGGCATGATTGGTGACGGGATCATGCAGCACGCGGCGTTGTTCGAAGGCCACGAACTTCCCTATGGCTGGATCGGGGTTCTGGCTGCGATGCATTTTGGCCTTTGGTACTACCTCGGTATCGAAGGGACGACGCAGGCCGCCGAAGAGGTGCGCTCGCCTGCCCGCGCCCTGCCCTTTGGCACACTTGCCGGCATCATGACCCTGCTTATCGCAGCCACGCTCACCTGGTACATCTGTGCCGGCGTCTTGCCGTGGGAGTTTCTGGGCGATGGCGTGAATGGTTCTGTGGCACCGCTTTTCGACACCGCGCGACTGTCCGGTTCCACCGGGCTGATCTGGCTTTTGGGGTTTGGCACGCTGTTTGCCACGCTCGCTTCGGCCAATGGCTGCATCAACGACGCCAGCCGTGCCTGGTTTTCGATGGGGCGCGACAAGTATCTGCCGGGCTGGTTTGGCGCGGTGCATCCGAAGTATCGCACGCCTTACAGATCGATCATCTTCCTTGTGCCCATCGCATTGATCTTTGCGTTGGGCGCACCGTTGGATCAGGTGATCACGTTTTCGATCCTGTCGGGCCTTTTGGGCTATACGTTCATGCCGCTGAATATCATCATGTTCCGCAAGAAGTGGCCGCTGAATTCGATCAAACGCGGCTATGAACATCCGTTCCATCCGCTGCCTGCGATTGTGCTGATCTGTCTGTGCGCCATTACCTTCTTTGCCGTTTTCCTTGGGTACGGCACACAGTTGGTCGCCATGATCGGTTTCTACATCGTGGTGTCACTGTGGTTCCATTTCTGGCGCTACCGCTTTGTGAACCGGGGTGCGCAGTTTACCATGCCGTGGCCTAAACCGAAGGGTTACTGATCCGCCTGTTCTGATCCACTCTCCTCGGCCCGCCCTGTACAAGGGCGGGTCATTCAATACCAGGGTCCCCCATGCCGCTTGAATTTGCCCTTGCCGCTGCACTTATCGCGCTGACTTTGTGGCTGGTTGTTGTGACGATCCGGGCCAGCCAGCAGCGCAAGGTGGCCCGTGCGGGCTATTTCGACGCGGTGAAACCGCTGTTCGACAGGGTGGTCTGTCGACTTGAACCCACAGGTTTTCCCCGCGCAACTTGCCACTTTGGTCCCCATGCCTTTGACCTGCAGGCCTTGCCCGACAGCCTGACATTCCGAAAACTGCCAGCACTTTGGATCATGGTGTCGCTTCCCGAAGCCCTGCCGTTGCGTGCCACACTCGATATCATGGCACGTCCAACCGGGCAGGAGCCATTCTCGCGTTTTGCCAGCCTGCCGCTATCGTGGCCCTGCCCTGCCTTTCTTCCCGCAGGGACGGGAGTGCGCAGCGACGACGGCACCAGAATGTGGCCGGAGGACCTGATCGCCCGGCATGCAGATGTCTTTGCCGATCCACGGATCAAGGAGCTTTTGATCTCGCCCAAGGGATTGCGGATCGTTCTTCTGGGTGACGAAGCGGAGCGGGGCCGCTATCTTATTTTTCGCGACGCCGAAGTAGGGCTTAATCCACTGGCACCAGCCCGCCTTTTACCGATCCTGCAAATGCTGGTTTCCTTGCGCGATGACCTGATGGCCCGGCACAAGGATGCAGCATGACCAAGACCCCGCTGAACCCTTATCTGGTGCTGGTCGTAGCCGTCGTCTTGCCCGGCGTGGGACAAGTTCTGAACCGCCAGCCGATGCGGGGCCTGATCTTTCTGTTTTTCATCGTTCTGCTGGGCGGGTTCACTTTGAAAACCGCCGCACCGGACGTATCGGTTGTGGGAAAATTCGCGGGCGGCTTTTTTATATGGGCCATGGCAATCTATGACGCCTACAGGACCGACCGCATCCGGCACGCAGTCTGGCAGCAAAATCCGCCTTACCCCTGAGGGTAGGAAATGACCGAAAGATAGCGCGCGGGCAGTTTGACCAGCATCTCTGGCCCATGCGGCGCATCGGCATCAAAAAACAGGCTGTCCCCGGGCTTCAACGCATAGATCTGATCGCCGTGGCGATAATCGACTTCGCCCTCCAGCATATACAACAGCTCCAGCCCCTCATGCTGAAACGCGGGGAACGTATCACTCTCGGTTGTCAGAGTGATGAGGTATGGCTCCACCACGACACCCGATGAATTCGACCCGATATGCCCCAAAAGGTTGTATTGATGCCCTGCCCGTGTGCCACGCCGTTCAATCTCGACATGCGTCCCCGCCTTTACATGCTGGGCCTCACGACGTTCCTCGAAGCTTTTGAAAAACGCCGTCACGGGGACTGAAAATGCATGGCTCAGCACCTGCAACGTTGTCAGCGAGGGCGAGGTATTGCCGTTTTCGATCTTTGACAGCATGCCGATTGAAAGACCCGTCACAGCGGCAAGATCAGCCACGGTCATCCCTTGCTGGCGGCGAAAGTTCCGAACCTCACGGCCAATCGCGGCTTCGAGATTGCGCTCTGAAATCTCACGGACACGGTGCGGGTCCTGATCAAATGCTGGCTTGCCGCGCGGAAGAACCTGCAGGCTGTCAATCTTGGCCATGCGAATAATCCCTTGTGAAAACCCGACACTGAATTTTCACTACAGGGAAACACGCGTTGCCGCAAGTGCGCAGCTTAAATCAATGATTTCGTTGTTACTTCAAGGGTATGCAACAACGACCCGGCCGACGATCGCGGACCGTAAAGTGTGATGTCCCCTGCCCCGTGAAGGATCAGATAGCACCCCAGATGCTCGATCACGGTACGGCTTGCATAGCCGTCCGGCAAAGCCGCCAGATCAAGGTTCGATAACCGCTCAAACAAGGCGACGAGGGTCTGGCCTGACAGATCAAACCGAACCCACGCATCTGTCTGTTCGGTGATGGAAGCCGAATCCCCGAAGATAGATTTCAGATGCGCCACGATATCCCCGTGGCTGTCGTAGGGTGCTTCCACCATCCACATGTCGGGCGCCAACCAAAAGGCCCCGAACGGCACGCCGACAACGGCATGTGCGGGCATGGGCAGCGGCACATTGGACGCCTTCGCCGCGGTTGCCACATCCGCGTCCCGCCCGCGCCGCGTGGCGACCGAGGCGAGCGCCACGTCAAACCGCTCCGTAATCCGGTACGGGCCGATGTCGATCACCCGCGGTTCGGTGTGACCAAGAGCCGTCATCTGGTGCAATGGATCAGCCACGAAGACGCACCCCCTCGGGATCAAAGAAATGCGGGCTTACGATGTCGACCTCGGTATCGGTCTTCGTCAGAAAGTTCACCGCGCGCATCCGCTGTCCCATCTTCTGGTCGCCAGCTTTCAGGTACCCAAGGGCGATGTCGCACCCCAGATGTGGCGAATACACTTTGGAGGTCAGCCAGCCGCCATCGCTCGCCAGTTCCACCGGCGCACCGATCTCCATGAAATGGCTGCCCGCAGACAGGGTACCTTTCGGATCGACCGGCTTTACGCCCACCAGACGGTATCCATCCGGATCGTTCATGCCCTCACGCTGACTGAGCACCATGCCGATGGAATCCTTCTTTTTTGATACCATCTTGCCCAGTCCCATGTTCAGTGCAGACGACTGGCCATTCAGTTCGTTCCCCGCCACGTGACCTTTTTCGATGCGCATCACGCCCAAAGCCTCGGTTCCGTAAACCACCGCGTCGAATTCCTGCCCCGCCTCCACCAGCCGCCGAATGAGGGCATCGCCATAGCGCGCGGGAACCGCGATTTCATAGGCCAACTCGCCCGAGAACGAGATGCGGAACAGTCTTGCCCGCAGCCCACCAACGGTGATGGCACCCGCCGCCATGTACGGAAAGGCCGCATCCGTTATGTCCTGATCGACCAGTTTTTGCAGCAGTTTCCGCGCATTCGGCCCGGCGACGGAGTATTGCGCCCAAGCCTCGGTTGTCGAGATGAGTTGCACATCCATGTCCGGCCACAGACATTGCCGACAATATTCCAGATGGCGGAACACCGTGACCGCATTGGCGGTTGTGGTAGTCATGACATATTCATGTTCACCCAGCCGGGCCGTTGTGCCGTCGTCAAAGACCATCCCGTCTTCGCGCAGCATCAACCCGTAACGGCATCTGCCAACGGGCAGGGTTGAAAAGGTGTTGGCATAAACGCGGTCAAGGAATGCCCCCGCATCAGTGCTCTGAATGTCGATCTTGCCCAAGGTGGTGACATCGCAAATCCCGACCGACCTGCGCGTGGCCAGAACCTCGCGATCCACACTGTCGCGCCATGTCGTCTCGCCGGGGTTCGGCAACCATTGCAGGCGCAGCCAGTTGCCAACTTCGACAAACACGCCCCCCTGCGATTCCGCCCATTTGTGGCTCGGCGTCAGCCGAAAGGGTTTGAACTCCGGGCCACGCGACCGCCCTGCCAACGCGCCCATGGCGACCGGCGTATAGGGCGGGCGGTAAATCGTGGTTCCCGTGGCAGGGATCGACTGGCCGGTCAGATCGGCCATGATGGCGAGCCCGAGCACATTTCCCGTCTTGCCCTGATCGGTCGCCATCCCCAGCGTCGTATAGCGCTTCAAGTGCTCAACGGCGGTAAAATTCTCCTGATGGGCAAGCTTCACGTCCTTGACTGTCACATCGTTCTGCTGATCGATCCATGCCCGGCCTTTGCCCGACTGCACATACCACTGCGGCTTGATTGAAACCGGGTCATCCTCGGCCTGTGGCCGATCGCCCGCCTTGCCCGCAATCCCCAGACCGTCCAACGCCGCCAATGCCTGTGCCTGCCCCGCCGCCAGCGCGCCATGCGTCGACAGCACGCCTGCCGCCGCCCCCGCCACACTCAGGTTGGCAATTCCGCCTGTCCCCGGCACAAAGGCGGCAATATCGTCGTGCCATTCAGGGCGGGATCGGTGATGCGAGGTGATGTTGATGTTCGGATTCCACCCCCCCGACACACCCAAGGCGGTGCAGGCGACGGTTTCCATTTTGCCATTGGCGTTGCGCACAGTGATCGATTTCAGCCCTTGCCGCCCTTCAGTGTCGATCACCTCGGCACCGCGCAGATGCCGGATACCGGGCAGCAACGTGCCACCCTCGCGGTTGTCAATCACCGCGACCACATCGACGCCCTTGGCCTGCAAATCGCGTGCCGTGCGCAGGCCATCATCGTTGTTGGTGAACACTGCCACCCGGTCGCCGACGGCCACACCCCAACGGTTGGCGTAGGCGCGCAAGGCCCCTGCCAACATCACCCCCGGACGGTCGTTGTTTTCAAATGCGATTGGCCGCTCTGTTGCACCCCCGGCCAGGATGGCACGCCGTGAATAGATCCGCCACAAGGTCTGGCGCGGTTTGCCGGGCAAAGGGATGGGCAAATGATCGCTGACCCGCTCTACCGCGCTGTAAATCCCGTGGTCAAAGGCCCCGACTACCGTGGTGCGCGCCATCAGCCGCACGTTCCCAAGGCTGGCAAGTTCCGCCACCACACCCGCCGCCCAATCGGCCCCGGCCATCCCCGCAACCTCAAGCGTTTCGGCATTCAGTCGCCCGCCCATGCGGAA
>JANMDH010000089.1:0-8896 GCA_031376195.1 Gemmobacter sp.
GAAACGTTGATCGGTGCCGTAATCCTCAGCCTTATCAACCAAATGATTTATCAATTGATTTCTCTGGCAGTGCCGGCCCTGCCGTTGACGCCTCAAATCGGCCAATCGGCATTTTACTTTGAAGTTCTTGTCTTGCCAGCGCTTTTTGGACTTTCAACCGGCTGGCTGCTAAGCCGTGACTGGATACCGACAGGATTCCGCCGTTTTGCCCTTCCATTCGCAAAACCAGCAGAAGATGCCTTCGAAGTTGCGTTTCTCGAAGCGCGCGCGCCATGTTTTCTGATCATCTCGTTTGGTGACGGGCGACAGGTTTTGGGCTTTTTCGGCCCACGCTCTTTTGTTGGGGGTGATCGCACGACTAGCGGAATCTACCTTGAACGACTATATGTTTTGGGCGAGGCTGGAACCTGGAATGTTGCCGAACCTGCCCGTTCGTGCTGGGTCAGCCTAAGCGATGCTCGCTCTGTTGAATTTGTCATACCGGAGGAAAAAGCGAATGCCGAAAATGTTGGTTGAAGGCTATCGTCCAGGTAAGGGTGAAGGCGGGCGCTGGTTTGGCGTTATCGACGGACGTGCCGAGCCAAAAAAAGCTGCGGCTTCTCAAACGCTCCCCGACCCGAGACATGGTCGCTCGACGGACCTTAAGCTTCCGCGCGGTGGGTCAGCCATCCAATCATCCTCCGGCAAGAAGTAGTCCCATGGTCTTCGATTTCCTCAAAGGGCAATTCATCGACGTCATCGCCTGGACCGATGACACCCGTGATACCATGGTCTGGCGGTTTGAGCGTCAGGGCAACGAAATCAAATACGGCGCGAAACTGACCGTGCGTGAAGGCCAGTCTGCGGTCTTCATCCATGAAGGGCAGTTGGCCGATGTCTTCGGCCCCGGCCTCTACATCCTAGAGACCAACAACATGCCGATCATGACCAGCCTTCAGAACTGGGATCACGGCTTCCAATCCCCCTTCAAATCCGAGATCTATTTCATCAACACAACCCGCTTCAACGATCTGAAATGGGGCACCAAGAACCCGATCATGGCGCGCGATCCGGAATTCGGCCCGGTGCGCCTGCGGGCCTTTGGCACCTATTCGATGCGGGTCAGCGATCCTGCCGTGTTCATGCGGGAAATCGTCGGCACGGACGGCGAATTCACGGCCGACGAGATCAGCTTTCAGATCCGCAACGTCATCCTGCAAGAAGCGAGCCGCGTTCTGGCCGGGGCCGGCATTCCCGTGCTGGACATGGCGGCGAACACCGCCGATCTGGGCAAGATCATCACCACCGCGATTGCACCCAAAGTGGCGGAATACGGCCTTGTCCTGCCGGAATTCTACATCGAAAACATCAGCCTGCCGGAAGAGGTTGAAAAGGTTCTCGACAAACGCACCGGCATGGGAATTGCAGGCGATCTGAACAAATACATGCAGTTCAACGCGGCTGAGGCGATGGACAACCCGGCCTCGGGTGCGGGAGCTGCGATGACCGCAGGGGTTGGTGCTGCCCTTGGCATGGGCATGGCGCAACAGATGCAGGCAGGCCCCTGGGGTGCGGCCCCCTCCGCACCATCGGCCCCGCCGCCCCCGCCATCTGCCGCCGCTGCATGGCATATTGCCGAAGGCGGGGCCACCAAAGGCCCGTTCGGTGATGGCGATCTGGCGGCGATGGCCAATGCCGGCACGCTGACCGCCGCAACCCAGGTCTGGACCGCCGGTCAGGACGGCTGGAAACCCGCCCGCGACACCGCCCTTGCGAAACTGTTCACCCTGATGCCCCCGCCACCGCCACCGGGGGCCTGACTTGGCCGACACCCAGGAATTCCGCTGGCCCTGCGCGCAGTGCGGGGCCGACCTGCGCTATGCGCCGGGTCAGACCGAACTGAAATGCGACTATTGCGGCCATGTGCAAATCATCGCCCCCACGTCAGACCGCAAACAGCGGCAGGCCTTGGGCGAATTGGATCTGACGCGCGGCTTGCGTGATGACCTGCCTGCCGCCGCCACGCAGGATGTCCGCACCACATCCTGCCCGAACTGCGGCGCGCTGATCGAATTCACCGGCGCCGCCCATGCCCGCGAATGCCCCTTCTGCGCGACACCTGTCGTGGTCGACACCGGCACGCACCGGGCCATCAAACCGCAGGCGCTTGTGCCTTTTGTGCTGACCGACGAACAGGCGCGCGGATCACTGACCAAATGGATGGGCAGCCTGTGGTTCGCCCCCAATACTCTGCTGGAATATGCCCGCAAGGGCCGCGCCATGAACGGCATCTACGTGCCTTTCTGGACCTTCGACGCCGACACCCGCAGCAGCTATACCGGTCAGCGGGGCGATCATTACTATGTGACGGAAACCGTCTCCGTCGTCGTCAACGGCAAATCCCAGCGCCAGACCCGTCAGGTGCAAAAAACACGCTGGACACAAGTATCCGGTCGCGTGGCGCGGGGCTTTGACGACGTGCTTGTCATGGCCTCCAGCAGCCTGCCGCAGCGCCTTGGCAATGACCTGACCCCCTGGGGGCTGGAGGCATTGCAGGCCTACAACCCCGATTTCCTCGCCGGTTTCAACGCCGAGGGTTACACGATCCAGCTGGCCGAGGGGCACGCATCCGGTCGCGAACGCATGGCCCAGATCATCGAAGGCGACGTGCGTCACGACATTGGCGGTGATGTGCAGCGCGTGGGCCAGGTTGACACCGACTATTCAAACGAAACCTTCAAGCACATCCTGCTGCCAGTCTGGATGGCAGCCTACAAATACGGCGGGAAAAGCTACCGCTTTCTCGTGAACGGCCAGACCGGCGAGGTGCAGGGCGAACGCCCCTATTCCGCGTGGAAAATCGCCTTTGCCGTGCTTCTGGCGGCCATCGTCGTGCTCGGTGCTGTCTATCTGAACGATCCGGGCACGCTGGGGTTGCCCACACCGGACTGGCTCGCTGGTTGACACGGCACTGGGCGCAGACCAAAAGGCCAGCCATGCGCACCCTCGATCACGCCCGTATACCTGAACTGCCCAACCCTTATTTCGGCAAGGTCCGTGATTGCTATGACCTGCCCGCCGACGCGCACAACCCCGCGCGCCGCATCCTCATTTCGTCCGACCGCATCAGCGCCTTTGACCGTATCCTCGCCAGCATCCCCTTCAAGGGCCAGGTGCTGACGCAGGTGGCCCGGTTCTGGTTCGACCACACGGCCGACATCTGTCCCAATCATGTGCTGTCCTACCCCGACCCGAATGTCGTCATCGGCCAGCGCCTGACCATCCTTCCGGTTGAGGTGGTGGTGCGCGGCTACTTGGCGGGCACCACCGGCACATCTGTGCTGACCATGTACAAACAGGGCCAGCGCCGGATGTACGGCCATATCCTGCCCGACGGGATGCGCGACAATCAGGTTCTGCCCAGTCCGATCATCACCCCCACTTCCAAAGCCTTCGATGGCGGCCATGATGAACCCCTGACGGCGGATCTCATCCTTGCACAAAACCTGCTTACACACCGCCACTGGGAACGAGTTTGCGCCTATTCCCTTGCCCTTTTCGAACTTGGCCAGAAAATGGCCGCCGACCGTGGTCTGATCCTCGTCGATACCAAATACGAATTCGGACTGGACGCCGCAGGCCGCATTCTGATCGCGGATGAAATTCATACCCCCGACAGCAGCCGCTATTGGCGCGCCGATGGCTACGCGGCGGCCTTCGACGCAGGCACCCGTCCCCCCAGTTTCGACAAGGATGTGATCCGGTCTTGGGTCGCCGCCCGCTGTGATCCCTATCACGACCCGATCCCCGACATTCCGGCCGAAATGATCGAACAAACCAGCCAGACCTACATCAACGCGTTCGAGGCGATCACCGGCCAGACCTTCGTTCCCGACCTGACCGGTGCCTCCGTCCTCGGCCGCGTCCGCACCAATCTTGCCCCCTATTTCACCGCGCAATGACCCGGGTATACTGCCCGTAAAACGAACATCTGGGGGACGTCATGATTCTATCCTGCGGCGAAGCGCTGATCGACATGCTGCCACGCCTGACAACCGCCAATGAACCCGCCTTCGCCCCCTACGCGGGCGGGGCCGTCTTCAACACCGCGATTGCCCTTGGCAGGCTCGGCGCGCCATCGGGGTTCTTTTCGGGCCTGTCCACCGATCTGATGGGCGAAATCCTGATCGACACCCTTGCTGCGTCAAAGGTCGATACCCAATATGCCGCGCGGTCCGCCCGCCCCACCACGCTCGCCTTTGTCAAACTGGTAAACGGGCAGGCGACCTATGCCTTTTACGACGAAAACACCGCCGGGCGCATGCTCGCCGTCACCGATCTGCCCGCCCTTCCCGCCGCCGTTCAGGCGATTTTTGTTGGCGGCATCAGCCTTGTGAACGACCCCGCCGCCAGCACGTACGAGGCCCTTCAGGCGCGTGAGGCCCCCGCCCGGGTCACGATGATCGACCCCAACATCCGCCCCGGTTTCATCACCGACCCCATAGCCTACCGCGCCCGTATCGCCCGGATGATCGCAGTGGCCGACATCGTCAAACTGTCGGACGAAGACCTGCATTGGCTGTCTGGGCCCGGTGACATCACCACCCTTGCCCGCGCCATGATCGCAACGGGGCCGAAGGTGGTTTTTGTCACCGAAGGGGCCAATGGCGCGCGCGCCATCACGGCCACGCAAGACCGCTTTGTCGCCAGCCAGAAGGTCACGGTGGCCGACACCGTCGGCGCGGGCGATACGTTCAACGCAGGCATTCTGGCCGCACTGCACACTGCCGGTGCCCTGACCAAATCCGCCGTCGCCGCCCTGCCCGACGCCACGCTGGACGCCGCCCTGTCGCTCGGCGCGCAGGCGGCGGCTGTCACGGTATCCCGCCCCGGTGCCAACCCCCCCTGGGCGCATGAGCTTTGAGGGCGCTGATCCAACGGGTCAGCCGCGCCTCCGTCACGGTCGACGGTGAAATCACCGGCCAGATCGGCGCGGGCCTGCTGATCCTGATCTGCGCCATGCCGGGCGATACCGATGCGGCCTGCACGGCCCTCGCCGAAAAGATCACGAAACTGCGCATCTTCCGCGATGCGGCGGGCAAGATGAACCTGTCCCTGCGCGATACTGCGGGCGCCGCCCTGATCGTCAGCCAATTCACCCTTGCCGCCGACATATCCCGTGGCAACCGCCCCGGTTTTTCCGGGGCTGCGGGGCCGGCGGAAGGCAAACGCCTGTATGAAATCTTCATCGCCGCCCTGCAGGATCAGGGCATTCCCACGGCCACCGGCATTTTCGGCGCGGATATGGATGTTGATCTGGTGAACCACGGTCCGGTCACGATCTGGCTTGATACGGCGCAGGCTTAGTTGAACGGGTTCGACTTGCGCTTGGCCGACCCGCTGCCACCCGCGCCGCCCTGCGCAATCGTCTCGCCGCAGTCGACCATCGCCTGCATCGACGCACTGGACCCGGCAAGCGGGAAACGCCGCACATCGGCCCCGTCCTCGTCCCGCAGAAACAGCGTCTTGCCCTTCGCCACTTCGACCATGAAACGCACCCCGTCGCGGCTGTCGGGCAAATTGAACAGGACCGAATTCTGGTAAAGATCGGCGTTGGTCAAGGTCCATGGCCCGCGCCGGTCAATCTGCACCTCAAGATCCGCGTTGCTTTCCTCGAATTCCCACTCGTCCGAAAAGAACTGCAACCTGACGGATTCGTCCTCAAACACCCAGATCGAAAATGTACCGCGCGGGCGCGTCACCTGCGCCACGCAGGCCGTGCTGCCATCGTCAAAACCCACCACTTCGACCTGCCAGGCCTTGCGCGAAAAAATGATCTCCGATTCCGTTTCCGCCATCGCCCCGAAAGGCAGAAAACTTGCCGCAATCGCCAACGATCTGCTGATAAAACGCATCCCCGAACCCCGTGAAACAATCCCCAGCATTCAGTCTTCGGGAAACCCGCGATTCCCGCAAGCACCTATCGCAAACCCCTCGCTTCCTGTTCCATCGGGCCTGCCCATTCCCACGGCACCGAATACCCCCCCAACAGCGCGCTGACCGCCGCCTCGTCCATCCCCCGCGACGGCAGCAGTTGCGCCACAAGCCCGCGCTTGCGGTCCTCGATCACCGCACTCACCCGCGGGTTCAGACCTGCCCCCGCCAGCGCCGCATCGAACACCCGAGTGATGGCCCGGCGGCGCAGATCGGGTTTGAACACCTTGCCCACGGCCGTTTTCGGCATTTCATCCAGAATTTCGATATGCTTTGGAATGGCCGCGCGTTCCTTGATCTGGCTTTGCGCAAAACTTGCCAGATCCTCGACCGTCGCGGCAGCACCCTTCACCAGTTCGACATAGGCGCAGGGCACTTCGCCCGCATGCGCATCCGGTTGCCCGATCGCCCCGACCATCGCCACCGCCGGGTGCTGCATCAGGATTTCCTCGATCGTCGCCGGGTCGATGTTGTGGCCGCCCCGGATGATCAGATCCTTGGCCCGCCCCGTGATGAACAGATAGCCATCCGCGTCCAGCCGCCCCAGATCACCCGTGCGCAGATACCCCCCCGCAACATGCAGCCCGGCGTTCTTTCCCGCCTCGGTATAGGTCGCCCCCGGCACAACGCCCGGATTGGCCACGCAAATCTCGCCTACCTCATCCGTGCCGCAGTCGCGCAGAACCTCGCCGCCCCCGTCCAGATGCAGGATGCGCACCGTGGTATAGGGCATCGGCAGACCGACCGACCCGATCTTCTTTACCCCTTCCGGCGGATTGCAGGCCACCAGACACGTCGCCTCCGTCAACCCGTAACCTTCGATCACCTCAATCCCGGTCGCCTTCTGGAATCGGTTGTACAACTCGGCAGGCAAGGGGGCAGATCCCGAAAACGCCCCTCTAAGGCTGGATACGTCCGCATTTATCGGCCGCTGCATCAGCGCCGATAGCGCCGTGGGCACTGTGATGATATACGTCCCCTCCCAACGCGCGATCAACTGCCAGAAATTGTCTAACACCCCTTCACCCCGATATCCCGCAGGTGTCGGGAACACGATATGCGCACCACTGGCAATCATCGACATCAGGGCGGGATAGGCCGCCATTACATGAAACATCGGCAGCGGGCAGATCACCACGTCCGTCTCCCGGAACAGCAGCCGGTGCCCGACCCAGCCGTTGTAAATCATCCCCGCCGACCGGTGCTGCGCCACCTTGGGCATCCCCGTCGTCCCGCCCGTGTGGAAATAGGCGCAAACCCGGTCCACGTCCGGCGCATCGAAGTTAAGCGTAATAGGCTGGCGTTGGCGTTCGCGCGTGAAATTCAGCACCCGCGCCTGATGCCCCACCGCGTTCTTCGGGCGGATGAACGGCACGATCCAGCGTTTCGGGAACGGCAGATACCGCGCAAGGTCCACCTCCAGCACCACCTGCACATTCGGGGCCAGCGCCACCGCGCGGCCCACCCGCTGCGCCAGATCGGTCTTCGGAAACGCCTTCAGCGTCACCAGAACCTTGGCCCCCGTTTCCCGCAGAATGCCCGCCATCTGATCCGGCTCCAGCATCGGGTTCAACGGGTTCACGATCCCCGCCACCGCCCCGCCCAGCAGCGCCACTACGGTTTCCAGCGCATTGGGCAGCGCATAGGCCACCACGTCCTTTTCCCCGATCCCCAGGTCCCGGAACAGGTTCGCCGCCTGACTGACCTGCCCATGCAGTTCGCCCCAGTTCAGCGTCTCCGCCCGGTCCGCAGCACCCGAGGTCAGCTGGAATGACACCGCAGGCCGCAGCCCATGGCTGTCTTTCACCGCCGTCAGAAACGGATAGATCGCCTGCGCCGCCCCCCGGCCCGCCCACGGCATTTCCGCCTCCATGGCTGCCTTGTCGGCTTGGGTTGCAAATATCGCCATGCTGTTCCCCCCTGTTCCTTCCCCGCCCCGGTCTGCTGCCGGTGTCGGATCACAAGGTCAAGATGGTGGGTTTCGCCGACAGCGGCAAGGGCTTCGCCTTACGCCTGCCCCTCATACGCCTGCCCGTCATACGCCTGCCCGTCCGTGAACTGCAGCCGCGCCAACCGCGCATAAAGCCCGCCTTCCGCCACCAGTGCCTCATGCGTGCCCACCGCCACGATCCGCCCCTGATCGAACACCACGATCCGGTCCGCCCGTTTCACCGTCGCCAGCCGGTGCGCCACCACCACCGTCGTGCGCCCCTTTGCCAGCCGGTCCACCGCCGCCTGCACCAGCCGTTCGCTTTCCGCGTCCAGCGCACTCGTCGCCTCGTCCAAAAGCAGCACCGGCGCATCCCGCAGGATCGCCCGCGCAATCGCGATCCGCTGCTTCTGCCCCCCCGACAGCATCACGCCCCGCTCCCCCACATAGCTGTCATAGCCATCCGGCAACGCCGCCAGAAAATCATGCGCCGCCGCCGCCTTCGCCGCCGCCTCCACCTCGCCGTCACCGGCCCCCGGTCGCCCGAACCGGATGTTTTCCCGCGCGCTGGCGGCGAAAATCACCGGGTCCTGCGGCACTAGGGCCATCGCCCCCCGGAAATCCCCCCGCGCCAGATCCCGCAGGTCGATCCCGTCAATCGTGATCCGCCCCCCCTGCGGATCATAGAACCGCAACAGCAGCTGCAGGATCGTCGTCTTCCCCGCCCCTGACGGCCCCACCAGTGCCACCGTTTCCCCCGGCTCCACTACCAGATCCACCCCGTTCAGCGCCGACACCCCCGGCCGCGCCGGATAGGCGAACCGCACCCCTTCAAACGCAATCGCCCCCCGCACCGGCTGCGCCAGCACCTTCGGCACTGCCGGGTCCAGCACGCTGTCTGTCGTGTGCAGCAATTCCACCAGCCGCTCCGACGCCCCCCCCGCCCGCAGCAATTCTCCCCAGATTTACGACAAGGCCCCAACCGCCCCCCCC
>JANMDH010000108.1:0-4765 GCA_031376195.1 Gemmobacter sp.
ATGTATTGGGCGGCGAGGCGGTTGGAGACGCTGAACCTCGCCGCGATCTACAAGTTCCATCCGGATTTCAAGGATGCAGGCTTTCCGATCTGGTGGGGCGATCCGCTGATTGATCATGGGGCGGCCACGCTGGAAGGCGGCGATGTGATGCCCATCGGCAATGGCGTCGTGCTGATCGGGATGGGGGAGCGGACGTCGCCACAGGCCGTGGGGCAGGTGGCCCGCGCGCTGTTTGCCGCGAACGCCGCGACCCGCATCATCGCCTGCCAGTTTCCGCGCAGCCGGTCGGCGATGCATCTGGATACGGTGTTCACCTTTTGCGACCGCGATCTGGTGACGGTGTTCGCCGAAGTAACGGATGCGATGCAGACCTATTCCATGCGCCCCGGCAAGGCGGGCAAGATCGACGTGACCGAGGAAACCCAACCGTTTCTGGCGGTGGTGGCTGAGGCGTTGGGTCTTAAAACCCTGCGTACCGTGCCGACGGGCGGCGATGCGTACGAGGCGCAGCGTGAACAGTGGGACGATGCCAACAACCTCTTGTGCATCAGCCCCGGTGTGGTGGTCGGGTATGAGCGGAACACCCATTCCAACACCCTGCTGCGCAAGGCCGGGGTCGAAGTCATCAGCATTCCCGGCGCGGAATTGGGCAGGGGTCGGGGCGGGTCGCATTGCATGACCTGCCCATTGATCCGCGATGCAGTATAGGAGAAGAAGATGCCCGTTAACCTGCATAGCCGCAGTGTCCTGAATTTGCTGGACTTTACGCCCGGTGAAATCCGCAACCTGTTGCGTCTTGCCGCCAGCCTGAAAGAGGCCAAGGCGGCGGGCACCGAACAGCCGCGTTTGAGGGGCAAGAACATTGCGCTGATCTTTGAAAAGGACAGCACCCGCACGCGCAGCGGGTTCGAGGTGGCGGCTTTCGATCAGGGCGCGCATGTGACGTATATCGGGCCTTCGGGCAGCCATATCGGGCACAAGGAAAGCATGAAGGATACGGCCCGCGTTCTGGGCCGGTTCTATGATGCCATCGAGTACCGGGGGTTCAAACAGGCTGATGTCGAAACGCTGGCCACGTTTTCCGGTGTGCCGGTCTACAATGGGCTGACCGACGATTTTCACCCGACCCAAGTGCTGGCCGATTTCATGACGATGCACGAATTTACCCATAGACACCTGTCGGACATCACCTTTTGCTACATGGGCGACGCGAGCGGCAATATGGCCGCATCGCTGATGGTGGGCGCGGCGCTGATCGGGATGGATATCCGGCTGTGCGCGCCGCAAAGCCTGTGGCCAGACCCGCTGATCAAGGCGCAATGTGACGCGCTGGCTGCAACCAATGGCGGGCAGATCACGCTGACGACGGATGTGGGCGCGGCAGTCAAGGGCTGCGATTTTGTCTACACCGATGTCTGGGTGTCGATGGGCGAGCCGGACACCGTCTGGGCCGAGCGGATCAAACTGCTGACCCCTTACCGTGTGACCAGCGCCGTGATGGCCGCCACCGGCAACCCGCATGCGAAGTTTCTGCACTGCCTGCCCGCGTTCCATAACCGCGATACTGAGGTGGGCGAAGAGACGTTTCAGAAATACGGCATCGACTGCATGGAGGTAACCGACGAGGTGTTCGAATCCCCCGCCTCTGTCGTCTTCGACCAGGCCGAAAACCGGATGCACACCATCAAGGCGGTGCTTGTCGCCACGTTGGGGGCCTGAAATGCGGATCGTGGTGGCGCTTGGTGGCAATGCCCTGCTGAAACGTGGCGAACCGATGACCTATGAGGCGCAACGCACCAATGTGCGGATCGCGGCGGTTGCACTGGCCGATCTGGCAAGGGACCACGAGATCATCGTGGCGCATGGCAATGGCCCGCAGGTGGGATTGATGGCACTGCAGGCGGCATCCTATGCGCCGCAAACCCTGTGGCCGCTGGATGTGCTGGGGGCGGAAACCGAAGGGATGATCGGCTATCTGATCGAGCAGGAACTGATGAACGCGCTGCCGCCCGGTGCCGAATGCGCGACCTTGCTGACCCGGGTCGAGGTGGACCGGGCTGATCCTGCCTTTGACCAGCCGACCAAACCCATCGGGCCGGTTTACACGGCGGATGAGGCCAAGGTGGCGCGGGCGGAACATCTTTGGTCCATGGTGTCTGACCCGGCTGGCGGTTTGCGCCGGGTCGTGCCGTCACCGCTGCCGCAACGCATAATCGGGCTGGCGGCGATCCGGACGCTGGTTGACGCGGGCATTTGCGTGATCTGCGCGGGCGGTGGCGGCATTCCGGTTGTGCGCAATGATGGCGGCGGCATGGAAGGCGTTGAGGCGGTGATCGACAAAGACCGCACCGCCGCGCTGATGGCGCAAGAATTGCAGGCAGATGCGCTGTTGATGCTGACCGATGTGGCGGCGGTCATGCGCGACTGGGGCAGCCCGACCGAGACGGCGATCAGCACCATTACACCCGACGCATTGGACAAGATGCGCTTTGCCGCTGGTTCCATGGGCCCCAAGATCGCAGCTGCCAGTGCGTTTGTGCGGGCGGGCGGAACCATGGCCGGCATCGGCACCCTGCAAGATGCGCGCGCCATCCTGGAGGGTCGGGCGGGCACGCAGATCAGGGCGGCATCAGCGGAAACATGCGCGCCGGCCATGGTGGGCGATGCCCAATCATAGGGGGACCAATCTGCATCAGTGCCGGACCCCGCGTGATCAGTGAAGCTGACGCGCAGCCTTCGAAAACGGCTGCGCATGCAGAAAAGGCCGCCCCACATGAAAGCGCTTGTTTACAACGGACCCGGGAAAACGGCGCTGGAAGATCGGCCCAAGCCCGACATCACCGCGCCCACGGATGCCATCGTGCGCATCACCAAAACGACGATCTGTGGCACCGACCTGCACATCATCAAGGGTGACGTGCCATCTTGCGAACCGGGCCGCATTCTTGGGCATGAAGGGGTGGGGATCATCGACTCTGTCGGGCCCGCTGTTACGTCCTTCAAGAAGGGCGATCCTGTCTTGATTTCCTGCATCAGTGCCTGCGGGAAATGCGACTATTGCCGCCGTCAGATGTATTCACATTGTACCACGGGTGGCTGGATACTGGGCCACAAGATCGACGGCACGCAGGCCGAGTTTGTGCGTACGCCGCATGCAGACTTTAGCCTTTACCACATCCCCAAAGGTGCCGACGAAGAGGCGCTGGTGATGCTGAGTGACATTCTGCCGACCGGTTTCGAGTGTGGCGTGCTGAACGGCAAGGTTGCCCCCGGTGGCAGTGTCGTGATCGTTGGTGCGGGGCCAATCGGGCTGGCCGCGCTGCTGACGGCACAGTTCTATTCACCGGGGCAGATCATCGTGATTGACCTTGATGACAACCGGCTGGAGATCGCGAGGAAATTTGGCGCGACCAGCACGATCAACAGCGCGGATGGCAAGGCTGTGGTCGCCGTCATGGCCCTGACCGACAACATCGGCGCAGATACGGTGATCGAAGCGGTAGGAGTCCCTGCCACGTTTGAGTTGTGCCAGCAGATGATCGCCCCGGGTGGCGTGATCGCCAACGTCGGCGTGCACGGAAAGCCTGCGGACCTGCATCTGGAAACCCTGTGGGACCGCAATATCGCCATCACGACACGGCTGGTCGATACGGCGACGATCCCGATGCTGTTCAAGACGGTGGCGGCGAAAAAGATCGACCCCACGCTGCTGATCACGCATCACATTGAACTGGCAGATATTTTGGCGGCATATGACACTTTTCGCAATGCAGCCAAGACCAAGGCGCTGAAGGTCATCATATCGGCGTAACAGTGGCCGATCGTGATCCAGCTGGTCGCCGCCACTAACGCCTCGATCGCAATTGGCAACAGCCTGTGGGGCCATTTGCGCAGGCCTGTTGGCGAAAGATGAGGTGCCCCCCGATTTATAGATGCTTTGCCCCGTTAGTGTGCGGCAAGGAGGCTGCGATGACGACGGCGACGAGTTCAGACGTGACGCAGGCAGCAGATCGGGGCGCGGGGGTAATCGGTTCGGGCAGTTTCGCAGCGTTTGGGTGTGAGTTCGCGTGTGTTTTACAAGTGGATGAAGCTTTTCACGCAACGTGGGCCCCAAGGTGTCTGGCGTGGATCACCTGACCGGAACAGAACCGGTGCAGGTCCACGCGGTGGGCTTGTCTAAGTGTTCCGACCACGGTCTGCGCGAAGCTGCTGCACGTCTCGCGGAACTTGCGGGGGGCGAATTCGAGATCGTGTCGATCACTGGCCATCAGACGTCACGCGCTAAACGAAGGGTGCCCAGCAGATACGACGTGCGGCCAGTGCACTGCAGAAGCCGCCAAAGCCGGTTCCCACGCACAAAAGTGGCCCGCAATAGAAGCCCGAACCACCGGTGAGCCAATCTTGCCGACCAAGCCGATGAAATACAGCAATAATTTTGAAAAATGGCAGCCCGTAGGGGAGTCGAACCCCTCTTACCAGGTTGAAAACCTGGTGTCCTAACCGATAGACGAACGGGCCTTGATCAAGGTGAGCGGTGTGTAATTCGCGCCGCTGCGTTCTGCAAGAGGGAATCTGAAAGTTATTGACGCGTCGGCACCATCAGGCGGGTGCCGCATCTTCCAGACGCAACTGCACGGTGCGGCGGCCGCCCCAGGTGTTGATCTCCAGCCGTCCTGCCAGATGAAAACGCTGATGGCCCGCGTCCAACAGGGCGGGGCCAAGCGGGCCGTCAAAAGCCCCGAAGGCGATGGCCTCCAGCCGTTCA
>JANMDH010000163.1:0-2922 GCA_031376195.1 Gemmobacter sp.
CATCTGGCGGATAACCTGCCGTTTCTGTTCGAGGATCGCTGGCTGAACCCCGCCGTTCTGCCCGCCGTGGCGCCGGATTTCGGGGTGATGTCCGTCAACGAATGGCTGGTGACAAACGTGCCGCTGAGCGCCGGGGACATCGCTTTTTCGGCGGCGAATGCGGGGGCGCAGGAGGCGGCGCTGCTGGGGGTTCCGTTGGGGACGGCGCTGTTCGTTGTGGAACGGATGACCTGGACGGAGGGGCAGGCGACAACGCATGTGCGGCTGGCGTACGGCCCGGGGTACCGGGTGCATACGGGGCTTTAGGGCCGATCTGCCGGGTAACCATCTGATATTGCTTGGAAATGAGTGTATTTTTTGCGTATTCGGAACGTATGTTTTGCGTATTTTTTCCGTATGTACACCAGAGGGTGGTGGGGCGTTAAGGATGACGTGGTCACGCCCGTCCCGGCCGACACCGTACGTTCTGACGCCGCGCTGTCGGCATGCGCCCCCCCGCGTTCAGTTTTCTGGCTGGCTGTTTCGGCTGACGTCGTTGCCGACCGTATTGATCGACGCCGCTTTCCGCTGGCAGCGCAACTTGGCCTGCTGCCCATTTCCGTTGAAATACCTTATCCTGGTGTCCACGAAACCTGCAGTTGGCCAAACAGCCATCCTTTCGCTTGACCTAAGTCATCACTTCGAATGACAGGAGACCCCTTGTGATCACCTTACACCATCTCGATTTTTCAAGATCGACCCGCGTGCTCTGGCTGCTTGAGGAGCTTGGGCTTGAGTACGATCTGCGCCGTTATCATCGAAAGGTCGGCGGACCGGCACCTGCCGAACTGAAAACCATTCACCCCCTTGGAACATCGCCCGTGATTGTCGACGGTGATCTGGTGCTGGCGGAATCCAGCGCGATCCTGCGCTACATTGACCGGCACTATGGTGGGTCGCGTTTCACACCCGGCGATCCGGCCCGGCGCGCCCTGCACGACGAATGGATCGACTATGTCGAGGGATCTTTTGCGATGCCTGTAGTGGTCAAGTTAATGGGCGGGCGCGACCTGTCGGATCGGCTGGCCGAACGGATGGCGGCCTTGCTAGCCAAAAATCTGGAGCATGTTTCTGCTGCCGTCACACCCGGACCTTATCTTATGGGTGCAGAACTGACGCTTGCCGATATGCAGATGAGTTACATCCTTGCCGTTACACAGGCTGCGGGTCTGCTAAGGCCGTACCCTGCCCTGACAGAATATCTGGACCGCCTGTTCGCGTTGCCCGCGTTGCAGCGGGCGATCCAGCGGGGCGGCCCGATGACCGGTTGACGAACCACGTTTCCTGCTGGTGCAACACGGTTACGCGCGGTGCGCATCGTCGGTAACTTGCCGATGGTAAATTTGGCCGATGAGCGGTCCCCCTATTGGGGATCATTTCGGCGCGTGACATTCAGCCCAGTCCAATACGCGGCAAAGGCCCACATATCGGCTGTTTCCGCGATGATCTTGTCAATGGGTTTTCCGGCCCCATGCCCGGCGCGGGTTTCAACGCGGATGAGGCGGGGCATCGGTCCAAGCCCTGCCGCCTGCAGGGCAGCGGTGTATTTGAAGCTGTGGGCGGGAACAACGCGGTCGTCGGTATCAGCGGTGGTCACAAGGATGGCGGGGTAATCCGTGCCGGGCGCGATGTTATGATAAGGCGAGTAAGCCAGCAGGTTGCGGAAATCTTCCTCGACCCCCGGATCGCCGTATTCCTGCACCCACATCTGGCCGCTGGTGAACTGGTTGAAGCGCAGCATGTCAAGCACACCGACACCCACGAGCGCCGCCGCAAACAGATCTGGCCTTTGATTGACCACGGCCCCGATCAGCAGGCCGCCGTTGGATTCGCCCTGAATGACCAGCCCATCGGGTGGGGTGATCCCTGCGGAAATCAAATGCTCGCCCGCGGCGATGAAGTCATCGAATACGTTCTGCTTTTTCAGGTGGCGTCCGGCATCGTGCCAGGCGAACCCGTATTCACCGCCACCGCGGATGTTGGCCACGGCCAGCACGCCGCCTTGTTCGACCCAGGCGATATGTGACGGGTTGTAGATCGGCTGGATACTGATCCCGAAACCGCCGTAGGCATAAAGCACGGTCGGGGCTGGGCCGGTGACATCGTCGCGGCGCATGATGAACATGGGTATCCAGCTGGCGCATTGCTGGGCCCATGCGCGCCGCAAACTGATCGAGATCACCCGCAGCGGACCCGCGCCGATTGCCGAGGAAGGGGTGGCCCTCATCCGCGACCTTTATGCCATCAAGGCCGTGATCCGCGGCAGCGACCCCGCGACCCGCTTGGCCATCCGGCAGGAACGCTCTGTCCCGATCCTCGTTCGCATGGACAATTGGTTGGCCCACCACCGTGCCCGGGCATCAGCCAAATCACCTCTGGGCGAGACGCTCGCCTATATTGCCAAACACCGCGACGGTCTCGGCCGCTTCCTCACAGATGGCTGTGTCGAAATCGACAACAACACCGTCGAACGCACCATCCGTACAATCGCCCTGAAGCGCAAGAACGCCCTCTTCGCTGGCCACGACGCCGGTGCCGAAAACTGGGCCGTCATCGCCTCGCTCATCGAGACCTGCAAGATGAACGGCGTCGATCCATACGCGTGGCTGGCAAACGCGCTCACCTCCATCGTCAACGGCCACAAACAAAGCCAGATCGACGACCTTCTCCCAAGGAACTACGCCATCACGGTGTGATCGGGACACCGCTTACAAAATTCCTGCGGACTTGCAAGGCAAGTTGCCGCACAATGCGTCGCCCTCCACATCGACCATCGTGTTTCTGGTCCGCGAAGAGAACCCCAAAAGCATCAAGGATTGGGGCGATCTGATCGGCGACGGGGGCGAAGTGATCACGCCCAACCCAAAAACCTCAGGCGACGCG
>JANMDH010000170.1:0-1732 GCA_031376195.1 Gemmobacter sp.
GGCAGCGCCCATGGTGGACATGTCATGTCCCGCCATTGCGGTTTGATCCGTCTCGCCTTCGGCATAGGCAGGCACTGCCTGGATCAGGGTCAGGATCAGGCCGGTTGCCGTCAAGAATTGTCGCATGGGATACACCTTGTCGCTGTTTCAGCCCGGGTTTTCGCAGCATTCGGGTGGCATCTCAACACACCTTGATGTGAGGCGGGGATGTGAGGTAGGCCTGCCTGCCATTGTGGCGGGGGGGACGCTTTTGCGCAATATTTGGGCGTTCTGTGCGCTGATGCAGTGTGGAACCCCGATATTCCCCTTCACGTCGGGCAGGCGCGTGCCTATGTTTCTGCAGCACAAACAGAATTGCATTGAACATGCCCTGCGCCAGAACCAGTCGCCCCGTTGTCGGTATTATTGGCAACACAAGTCTTTTGAACGAAAGCTATCCGGTGCACGCCGGGGGCACGATGAATTCCGAAGCGGTGTCGCAGGTTTCGGGGTGTCTGCCGCTGATCATTCCGAGCGATCCCAATCTGGTATCGGTCGAAGATCTGCTGGCATTGTGTGACGGGTTCCTGCTGACGGGGGGGCGTCCGAATGTGCACCCGAGCGAGTATGGCGAGGAGGAGACCCCGGCGCATGGGTGTTTTGATCGGTGCCGCGATGCGATCACGCTGCCGCTGATCCGGGCTTGTGTGGATCGGGGGCAACCCTTTCTGGGCGTCTGCCGGGGATTTCAGGAAGTGAATGTGGCGCTGGGGGGCACGTTGTATCCCGAAATCCGCGATCTGCCGGGGCGGATGAACCACCGGATGCCGCCGGACGGCACGCTGGAAGAAAAGTTCGCGCTGCGCCATCCGGTGCGGTTCACGCCGGGGGGGCTGTTTGCGCGCCTGATGGGGGCGGACGAGGTGATGACGAACACATTGCACGGGCAGGGCATTGCGCGCGCTGCGACGGGGATTGTGATCGACGGCGAAGCCCCGGATGGCACGCCAGAGGCGATCTATGTCAAGGATGCGCCGGGGTTCACCCTTTCGGTGCAGTGGCACCCGGAATGGAACGCGGCGAGCGATCCGGTATCGCGCCCGCTGTTCGCGGCGTTCGGGGTGGCGGCGGCAGAATGGGCGGGACGCGGTCAGCCGCAACGCAAACGCGCCTGAAGGGCTTGTTGGCCGTTCCGTCATCGTTATAGTCCGCACAAAATGGGGGATCATCATGAAACGTTCGCGCATCAATGAAATCATGGCCGAGGCAGATGCGATGATCCGGCACTACGGTTTTGTCCTGCCGCCTTTTGCCTATTGGACGCCGGACGAGTTCAGGGCGCGCAGAGATGTGGACCGGATCGTACAGTCGCGCGTGGGGTGGGACATCACGGATTACGGGCAGGGGCGGTATGACCGGATGGGTCTGTTCCTGTTCACGCTGCGCAACGGGAGCCTAGCCGATCTGCAGCGGGGCGGGGGCATGTGCTATGCCGAAAAGCTGCTGATTTCCAAACAGGATCAGCTGTCGCCGATGCACACGCATGTGATCAAGGCGGAAGACATCATCAATCGGGGCGGGGCGACCCTAGTGGTGGAGTTGTACGGATCGGATGTTCAGGGCCATTTTGCCAAGGATCGCGGGGGGCGGGTGCGCTGTGACGGGATCGAGCGGGCGTATGCGCCGGGTGACAAATTGCGGCTGGAGCCGGGGGAGTCGGTGACATTGATGCCGGGCGATTGGCATGCGTTCT
>JANMDH010000199.1:0-10719 GCA_031376195.1 Gemmobacter sp.
GTGCCACCTCATGCCCGTCGCTGGTCACGATCAGCCCGTCGCCTGTGCGTTTCAGCCCGCCATCGCGCGTGTAGGCCGACAGGCCCGATGGCAGCGTCACCTCCAGATAGCCGCGCCCTTCGATGGCCACATCCAGATCGCCCCCGGTTGCGGTCAGCGATCCCTGTTCAAGGATTGTGGAAACGGACGTCGGTCGCACCCCAAGCCCGATCTGAATGCCCGTCGGCAGAACCGTCCCATCTTCCGCCGAAACCGTGCCCGGGCGGGCCACCTGCTGATAGTGCAGGTCGGCAAATTCGGCACGGCGTGCATTATAGCCCGTGGTCGACATGTTCGCCAGGTTTTGGGAAACGACATCCACCCGCATCTGTTGGGCGGCCATCCCCGTGGCGGCAATTTGCAGGGCTTTCATCGGTTTCTCCTATCGGCCAAGGGTCTGGATCACGCCCCGCACGCGCGCATCTTCGCGGTCGAGGAACGTCTGGCCCAGTTCATAGGCGCGTTGCACCTCGATCATCCGGGACACTTCGCTGATCGGGTTGACGTTACTTTCCTCTAGAAAGCCCTGCATCAGTTCGGCCCCTTCCGATGGCTCCACGCCGCCCGGCGCGTCAAACAGCGTGCCGCCCTGATGGATCAGATCATTCGCATCCGCAGGCTGCCAAAGCCCGATTTTGGCCAGTGGCTGCCCCCCTGCAGACAGGGTTCCATCAGACGCCATCCCGACCGGTCCCGCATCGGGCGGCACGAAAACAGGCGCGCCCCCCGCATCCAGCAGGCGGTGCCCATCCATGTTAACCAATTCCCCTTCGGCGGACGGTGTGAAGCTGCCCGCGCGGGTCAACTGGTTGCCCTGTGGTGTTTCCACCAGAAAGAACCCCTCGCCCTGAATGGCGAAATCAAACGCCGCCCCGGTTTGCGCAACCCCCGCCTGCTGGAGATCAATCACCCGCCCCGTCGCATGCGCCATCGACAGCGACGGCCCACCATCCAGTCGCGTGACATATTCGGCAAAAACCACGCCCTCGCGCCGGAACCCGGTTGTCGATGCGTTGGCGATGTTCTGCGCCACGACCTGCATTTCGCGCATCAGGCCTGATTGACGCGCCAGTGTGGTGTATCCGGCAGCATCCATGATCAGCCCCCCGCAATTTGCGGGATGATCCCGTCTTGAAAAAACGCGACCAACGTCGATGTCATGAAGCTCATCGTGGCCCAGAACACGATGATCATCGCGCCCACTTTGGGCACGAAGGTCAACGTCATTTCCTGAACCGACGTGAGCGCCTGAAACAACCCGACGATCACCCCCGCGACCAAAGCCACTGTCAGCAGCGGGGCCGAAATCATCACCGCGGTCCACAAAGCCTGCCGCAGGATGTCAAAAATTTGGGATTCGCTCATTCTCTACACCGGCATCCGCAGGATTTCCTGATAGGCTTCCACGACCTTGTCGCGCACCGTTACTGCAGTTTCGACCGCAAGCTGCGATGCGGCCAACGCCTCCACCAGCGCATGCGGATCGGCCCCGCCGGTCATCGCCGCGCGTGCCGTCGCCTCGCCCGCCTTCAGCGTATCGGCAAAACTGCCCGCAATCTTTGCGAACCCGCCCCCACCTTCGCCTTGCGGTGCGGGGGCGGCGGCCGTTTTGGCCTGCGCATAGGTCTGGTTCGCAAATGAGGTTCTGATATCCATTCTGGATTTCCCTTACCGACGCAGCAAATCGAACAGGCTTTGCGTCATTTGCCGCGCCTGATCGAACAGGCGAAGATTCGCCTCATAGGTGCGCTGCGCTTCGCGCGCGTCAGCAATTTCGATCACCAGATCGACGTTCGATCCATCATAGTGACCGGTGTCATCGGCCAACGGATGGCCGGGGTCATAGATCTGCTCCAACGCACCCTGATCGAGCCTTACCGGGCCAGCCTCCACCCGCCCGCCGTCCATCGTTTCGCGGAAACTGATCGTTTTGCGGTGATAGCCGGGCGTATCCACGTTCGCGATATTCTCGGACACATGCCGCAACCGCGCCGCCTGTGCCTGCATCCCCGAAGCGGAAAGTCCCAAGGCCGAAACAAGATCGCTCATTGCCTATCGCCCCCGTCCAAGGGACATGCGCATGATCTCTGACACTGATTTGTAAACGGCCAGGGCCATATCATGCTGCTGGCGCACCTCCACCCCCTTGACCATTTCGGATTCAAGCGACACCGAATTGCCGTTCGGGGCATCTGAACCCGGGATCACCCGTGCCACCGCCGCATCGCTGCCCACCGCACGCAGATGGCCGGGAAGGGTGGCCCGCATCGCAGACCCGGCGGTGGCATAAACCTTGGAAAAATCCGGCAGGTCCATCGCGCGATAACCGGGTGTATCCGCATTCGCCACATTGCGCGCGATCACCCCCAGCCGTGACCCGGAATGCGCAGCCAGCGCCTGGGCCATACGGGTAAGTTCAAGTTTTTCAAACATCGGGATTCTCCCTTCCACCACCAGACGCATCTGGCTTCACTAAGGCTTAAGACTGATTCCTTTAGAAAGAGTTGCGAACAAAAGGAGATCGGAATGATCGGCGTTTTTGATGGACTGCGGGCTGAAATCGCGGCAGTGCCGTTGGTCACCCGTGTCGGGCGAGTGCAGGATGTCGGACGCGGCACGCTGACGCTGTCGGGCCTGTCGCGTGGAACCGGCCTTGGCGACCGGGTTCTGATCCATGGCCCCAAAGGCCTGGTTGGCGGCGAAGTCTTGCGCCTGACGCGGGATGGGGTGACGGTCCTGCCGGATGCTTCGGTCGAAGGCGTGGCAATCGGTGACCGGGTTGATCTCGTTGGTCGGGCGGAAATTGCACCCGATGACAGCTGGATCGGACGCATCATTGATCCATTCGGGCGCGCACTGGATGGCCGCCCCCTGTTTCCCGGCACCGTACAGCGCCCCTTGCGCGCGCAGGCCCCGGCAGCGGCATCCCGGCGCAGGCTGGGCGCGCGGCTTGATACCGGGGTGGCGGTTTTCGATACCCTGCTACCGATTGTGCGGGGTCAGCGGATCGGGCTGTTTGCCGGGTCCGGCGTGGGCAAATCCTCGCTTCTGTCAAAATTTGCGCGTGGGCTTCAGGCTGATGTGGTTGTGATCGCCCTGATTGGGGAACGCGGCCGTGAATTGCGTGCGTTCGTCGAATCGGTGCTTGGCCCGGCGGGCATGGCCCGGTCGGTCGTGGTGGCGGCAACATCGGACCAATCCCCCCTGATCCGTCGCCGCTGTGCCTGGGCCGCGATGGCTGTGGCCGAACATTTCCGCGATCAGGGCCTGCATGTCCTGTTGCTGGCCGACAGCATCACCCGCTTTGCCGAGGCGCACCGCGAGGTGGCGCTTGCGTCCGGCGAGGAGGCGAGCCTGCGGGGATATCCGCCATCGACAGCTCATATGATCATGGCCCTTGCCGAACGCGCAGGCCCGGGGCCGGAAGGAGCTGGCGACATTACCGGCGTCTTTTCGGTTCTGGTTGCGGGTTCGGATATGGAGGAACCGGTGGCTGATATCTTGCGCGGGGTGCTGGATGGGCATGTCGTGCTGGACCGTAAAATAGCGGAACGCGGGCGTTATCCGGCGGTCGATCTGCTGCGTTCCGTGTCGCGCAGCCTGCCAGAGGCGGCAAATGCCGACGAAAACGCCTTGATCGCTGAGGCGCGGCGTCTGCTCGGCGCGTATGAGCGGGCGGAGTTGATGATTCAGGCGGGGCTTTATGCCAAAGGGTCCGATTCGGTCGTGGACCTTGCCATCACGGTCTGGGCAGCGTTGGACGGATTTCTGGCCGAAGATGGCCCGGGCGGGGCGGAAATGAGCTTTGCGCGGCTGGCGGCATGTTTGAAGGGGCGCTGAGGGTTTAGGACAGAATGCTCGTCAAGCCTGACGGTTTTTCTCACTCCGGTCAGCGAAGATTGCCCGGCAGGGCGGATGAAGGGCCACGAACACTTATGCCGCAGCCCAGTTGTTTGATCGCGGGCCTTGATGGTTCGATCTTGTACAACGAAAGAAGGAATTCGCCTTAGCTGAGGCGTGAAATCTTAGGCGATTGTTCACCCTGAACGCGATCAGATTGCAATCGCCTGACCCCAGCCAAGAATCCCTCGGGAGGAACACGCCGCATCCTAGTGGCCGTCTCTCCGTCCATAGTCGAGGGCAGATTGTCCCCCGCACTATCGTAGGTCACAGCGCTGCCGATGTTCCTGCCGCCCTCGCGGTATCGGTCAGGACGGTGCGCAAATCGCCTGCCCGCTTCCGCGCGGGCGGCCCAACTGCACTCTCGAACCGCGCCTACCCGCGTTGTGGGACGTCTGTCTGGGGTGACGGTGGCGCTGATTTTTCATCGGCGCCAATCGCGCGAATAACCGGGACGGCGATGGCAGCAGAGCAAGGCCCGGCCCAGCGTGGCGGGCTGGCGCCGACACTAGGCGCTGGCCGATGAGCGCAAAGATACCACAAACAGGTTCCCCTGCGCCTTGCGCTGGTTCCCGGGGGCGCGGCATCTGGGTCGAGCGGGCGATCACCGATTATGGCAGCGCCTACTGCCGCCGCCGCTTCGCCAAGGCGTTGTGCTGGCTAAACACCCGCCGCCTAGTCACTGCCCCCACACGCCCAACTTCAACGGCAAGGCCGAAGGGTTCAGCCACACGATCTTGCGAGAATGCGCCTACAGTCTCGTCCACCCCTTGATCACCATATATGCGATACACCGGCACGACACGGGGTTCCAAAAATCTACAACGGCCAATTTATCTGGTTGGCTTGCCTTACCGCTTGGCCTTGCGCCCAAAAGCCGGTGGGGCGTATGGTGCCGCAGTGCAGCACTGGGGGCGAAAGATGGCAGAGATCACATCGGTGGGCATCGTGGGCGCAGGCCAGATGGGCAGCGGGATTGCTCATGTATTCGCACTGGCAGGTTACGACGTGCTGATGAACGACGTGCGCGAGGATAGCCTGACCACGGCCTTGGGCTTGATCGAGCGCAATATTGAACGGCAGGTTCTCAAGGGCAAAGTTCTGTCCGCCGACAAACGTGCGGCGATGGAGCGTATAAAGACCACCGCGCGGCTGGCAGATCTGGGAGGCTGCGATCTGATCATCGAAGCGGCGACGGAACGTGAAACGGTGAAGCAAGCGATCTTTGAAGATCTGCTGCCGCATCTGAAACCGCATACTATTCTGACGTCGAATACTTCGTCCATCTCCATAACGCGGCTGGCGAGCCGGACGGACCGGCCGGAAAAGTTCATGGGGTTCCATTTCATGAACCCGGTGCCGGTGATGCAATTGGTGGAATTGATCCGGGGCATCGCGACCGATCAGGCAACGGTGGATGCGTTGCACAAAGTCGTCGAAAAGCTGGGGAAAACGGCGGCGAGTGCCGAGGATTTCCCGGCCTTCATCGTGAACCGCTTCCTGATGCCGATGATCAACGAGGCGGTTTATACGCTGTATGAGGGGGTGGGATCGGTTAAATCCATCGACGAATCCCTGAAACTTGGGGCAAACCACCCGATGGGGCCACTGGAATTGGCTGACTTCATCGGGCTGGACACCTGCCTTGCGATCATGAATGTGCTGCATGACGGGCTGGCGGATACAAAGTATCGCCCTTGTCCGTTGCTGACGAAATATGTCGAGGCAGGTTGGCTTGGCCGGAAAACACAACGCGGTTTTTATGACTATACCGGGGAAGTTCCGGTTCCGACCCGCTGATGGCTCAGCGTCCTTTTCTGCCTTGGCCGCACAAAACGCTTCGGACCCCGGCAACTGAAGTGACGGCAATCACCGATGACATTCACCAGATCTGGAATGATATGGTGGAAACCATGGAGGCGATGCCGGGCTATGGTCTTGCCGGTCCGCAGATTGGTTTGGGCCTTGCGCTGGCCGTTGTGGATTGTTCAGACACGCGCGGGCAGGCCGTGCTGATGGCCAATCCATCGGTTCTGCACGCCAGCGGGCAGATGCGTGACCACGACGAGGCCAGCCCCAATCTGCCGGGCGTATCGGCTGTCATCTCGCGTCCACGGGCGGTCACGGTTCGGTTTCTGAACGCGGATGGTGTGTGGGAAGACAGGGAATTCATTCACCTGTGGGCGACATCGGTGCAGCACCAGATTGATCACCTCGCGGGCAGGATGTATTTTGACAGGCTGTCGCCGTTAAAGCGCCGGATGCTGCTGGCGCGGGCGGAAAAACTGCGGGGGCGGGCATGACGCGACGGCGGTTGATCTTTATGGGTACCCCCGATTTTTCGGTGCCGGTGCTGCGAGCATTGGCGGAGCGTCATGATATTCTGGCAGTCTACTGTCAGCCGCCCCGACCTGCCGGTCGAGGGCAGGCACTGCGCCCCAGTCCGGTGCAGGCGGCGGCAGAGGCATTAGGTTTGGTGGTGCGGCATCCGGTTTCCCTGAAAACTATCGAAGCACAGGCGGAATTTGCGGAACTGGGGGCCGATGTGGCCGTGGTAGTGGCTTACGGCCTTATCCTGCCGCAGTCTGTGCTGGACCTTCCGACGCATGGCTGTCTTAACATCCACGCCTCGCTTTTGCCGCGCTGGCGGGGGGCAGCACCAATTCAAAGGGCGATTTTGGCGGGGGATGCGGAAAGCGGCGTCTGCATCATGCAGATGGAGGCGGGTCTGGATACAGGGCCGGTTCTGTTGCGGCAAGCAACGCCAATCGGTGTAGAGGAGACGACCGCCGATCTGCACGACCGTTTGTCGGGGATGGGCGCGACATTGATTTCGCAGGCGCTGGATCAGTTGGAAAAGCTGCAGCCAGAACCGCAGTCCGATATCGGCGTGACCTATGCCAAAAAGATCAACAAGGCTGAAGCGCGGGTCGATTGGACCCAGCCTGCGAAGATTGTAGACCGTCAGATCAGGGGCCTTTCACCGTTTCCGGGCGCGTGGTGCCTGGCGGGGGCGGAACGTGTCAAACTGCTGCGCAGCCGTGCGGTGCCGGGGGATGGGGTGCCGGGGCAACTGCTGGGCCACCTGACGATTGCCTGTGGAACAGGGGCCGTGAGGGTGACGCTGGCGCAACGCGAAGGCAAACGCGCGATGGACGGGGGCGAGGTTCTTCGGGGGCTTAACCTGGCTTCGGGGACAGTGCTAACGTAGGGATTGCCGACTTCCACGGTGACGTGGCGCAGCGCGGGAGTCATATAAAGCCGTGCGCGCAAGGCTTCGCAATCAACAGGGGCGGGCAGGCTGAGGATCGCCGTGCGGGCTTAGTCGCCAGACATGTAGATCAAGGATGGTGGTGTTCTTGTCTGCTATGTCGCGGATACGGTCCACAGGGGAGGGTCTGCGTAGTCCAGGAGGATCATCGCAGAGGCGCAGATCAATTCGGCTGCCCTCCACATGATGACCGCTGCCCCCAATCAGACCCGCGACAGGATCGGCCCAACCCATCGCAAAAACCCGACCTAGACCAAGTGCCGGGATGGCAAGAACCGAGGTACCGGCGTTTGTTGCGACACGAACAATGGCAGAGCGGAGGTTGAGGTCATGATCGTGCCCGCGCGCGTGATCATTCGAATGCTCCGCGCCGAACGCACCACGGATCACCACATTGCCCAGGTTGACGCTCCGACCCAGAGCCGCCACCAGCATCGCCCGGCCATAGGCCACATTCGTAGGGTGGACCAGCTTACTTACGAATTCCCACCGGATCCTAACCCGACAAAGATGAGGATAAGGGCAGACGCAAAAGCGGTCAGATCGCCGACCTTTCCAGTGCCAAAGCTGTATGCTTGATCGCGGGAATGCCTGCTGGCCATCGCATAGGCGGCAGCCCTTATTCCAAGGGAACGGTGTGGCGGTCCAAGTGAATGCCGCTGCGAGTAGGGCAAGCGAGCCGGTCCACCAATCGGCGGCAAATTCGACGACCATGGTCACGACGGCGAGAACGGCCGCGGTTGCCGTGCGGCGGGTGTTGCGATCATGATTGACGGACAGATAGCAGTGATCATGGTCCAGCGGGGTGATCGTGGAGACGCGATCGGGCAGGGAAAAAGAATAGCACGCGTCGAACCCTTGATCGAGAAAGGCCATGCGCGCCATTTTTCTGGATGCTGACATTTTTTGACGGGACAAGCGTATTAACCGGTGCGGCATGACAAGGAGCTGGCGGGAAATGCTGCGGTCTGAACAAACTGCGTCATCGGATGGAAAAAGGGTCATAACATCATGCAGATACCAAATTATTGGGTTGCCACCATATCCGCTGATCATGCCGCGAAAGCGCACGACCTTGACATCCTGCAAATCAACCACGGTAAAAACGGCCCGCTTAACCGAATGCATCCCGGTGATGGAGTGGTGATCTATTCGCCTCGCGAAAGCTATCCCGACGGCGCATTGCTTCGGGCCTTTACCGCGATCGGGCGGGTGGCAGAGGGCGCTGTGTATCAGGGGGATATGGGTTGCGGCTTTAAGCCCTTCAGGCGGGATGTCCGTTGGACCGCTGCCAGATCGGCCCCGATCCGCCCCCTTCTCGACAAGATTAAACTGACTGCGGGCAAAACAAACTGAGGCATCGGCTTCCGCTTTGGCCTGACCACCTTGACCGCCGAAGACTTTGCGTTGATCGCCGCGGCCATGGGGTTGGATGCTTCTTTGATCTGACCCATTCACATCGCGCAAATCATCCCCATATGCAGTGCGAAGGTTGGGGGATACGCCAATGCCAGCACTCTTGTTGATCGTCATTATCGGGGCAGCTGCCGGATTTCTTGCAACTCGCGCGATGCGGGTGCAAACCGATGTGCCAACAACCATTGTCATTGGAATCGCAGGTTCGGCAGTCGGCTGGTTCGTCCTGCGACTGCTGGTTGCCGTCACCGGATTTGTCGCCACGTTTGTCGGTGCCGTGATCGGCGCGGTCCTGTTGATCTGGGTCTGGCGGGCGTATTTCGCTAAGTAATGCGTTTAACGGCATCCTTCAGGCGAAAGCCTTTTTCGCCTGCCTGTTCCCACAGGGCCTGTCCTTGCCAAACAGCGAACAGCACCGCCGCCGCTTCACGCCCCTTTACGGCCCCGCCCAGACGCAGGGCGAGCGCCGCCTCAACCCGCGCACGCCAGCTGGTCGCGCGGGCACGGGTCACGGCATCGCGCAAACTGGCCGTGATCAGCCCAATGTCAGCGGACCCATCAGACAGAAACTTCATCATCTGCAAGGCCCCTTTTGCCGTCAAAGGGGCCTCTGTTGCGGCGCTATCAGCCTGAATATCCAGCGCATCCCAACCGTCGAGCAGTGCTGCCTGCACCATCAGATCCCGGCTGCCATAGCGTTGCACCAAGGTAGCAGGTGCAAGCTGCATGGCCCGCCCAACCGATGAAAATGAGACCGCCTTATCCCCGCCCTGCATCAGAAGGGCACGAATCCGCTGGAAAATCTGCGCGTCGGGAACTGTTTTTTTGCGACCCATGGATCAAGAATACCCACCCATCCACGCAAGTAAAGCGCGCCGTGCGCTATCGTTTCGGCGCGCCGTCGCGGGGTGGTGTCATCCTGTAGACCGGCAGACGCCAGCCCAGTGCCAAACTTCCCACCCGCAGGATCAAGGTCAGCCCGGCGCAAGCCGCCAGCGCCAGATGCGGATCACCCAGCAACTGAACCGAAACCGCCGCAACAGCCCCTGCAAACGCGGCGGTCACGTACAGCTCGCCCTGTTTCAGAACCAACGGTACCTCGTTGCAGACCACATCCCGCATCAGCCCGCCCATGCAACCCGTGATCATTCCCATGACCAGCACGATCGGCCAGCCAGCCCCAGCTCCGACCGCCACACCCACCCCGGCCGGAACCGCCACCGCCAACGCGCAGGCGTCAAGCCACAGCAACGCCCGGTAGCGGCTTTCGAGCAGATGCGCAGTAAAGAACACAGTTACTGCGGCCAGCGTTGCAATTAACAGGATCGCGGGTTCGGCAATCCAGAAAACGGTCCGGTCCAGCAGAACATCGCGCAGGGTCCCGCCGCCCACTGCCGTCAGGCAGGCAACAAAGATGAACCCCACGATATCCAGCTGCGACCGGCTGGCCACCAGCGCTCCGGTCAAAGCAAAGACCGCAACCGACGCGTAGTCGAGCGCATCAAGCAGGGTCATAGGCTGCCCCGCGCAGGCTTGAACGGGGCCATCCCCGCACGCGCCAATTCGTCGGCGCGTTCGTTTTCCGCGTGCCCGGCATGCCCCTTGATCCATTTCCAGACCACCTGATGCCGTCCCTGCGCTGCATCCAGCCGTTGCCACAGATCCACGTTCTTGACCGGTGGCCCCCCTGCCGTGCGCCAGCCCTTACGCTTCCAACCTGCCATCCAGTCGGTGATCCCGTTCTTCACATAGGCGCTGTCGGTCACTATGGTTACCTCTGACGGTTTCGTCAGCGCCTCTAGCGCGGAGATCGCGGCCATCAGCTCCATCCGGTTGTTTGTCGTGTTTGCCTCGCCGCCCATCAGCGTGCGTTCCTTGATCACCACGCCATCTTCGCGGGCCAGCATCAACACCCCCCAACCGCCGGGGCCTGGGTTTCCGCTGCAAGCACCATCGGTATAGGCCACAAGATCAACCACGATAAGTCCTTACGAAATCGCAAACGGGGCAAGGGACAGCACCACGCCCGCCGTCAGCATCCCCCTCAACCGCATCCACCAGTCGGGCGCAAGGCCCTGCTGCCAGAACAGCCA
>JANMDH010000421.1:0-6500 GCA_031376195.1 Gemmobacter sp.
CCATCCCCGCCGCCTCCGGCACATCGGCCTCCGTTTGCCCCGGCAGACGCCCCCGCCTGATCTCATCCGCAACCAGGGATTTCACCGCCAGATCAACCGCCCTGTCCGCCAACCGGGTCAGCGCCCCCGTCACCTGTTCCAACGGCCATATCCCCCCCAGATCGGCCAGCGCCGTCACCAGCGCCACGCGCCGCTTCGCCTGCCGCAAAAGGCGGCCCAGATCATCCGCCGCCCCCTCCAGTCCGAACAGGCCAAGCGTCAGCACCGTTGTCAGGGACATCCCAAGCGCCGGGCGCAACCACTCCGCCTCCCGCTCCATCAGCCCGAAAAGATAGGGGCTGCATCCCGCCGTCCCCGCCAGCAGATCGCGCAACTCGCCCGGCACATCCGCGAACCTGTGGCGGATCGCCGCCGCAGCGTCCGGGTCATGCGGGATCGGACAGCGTGTGGGATGGGTCAGGAAATCTGCCGTCATCCGCCCACCATGCCGGGGCTGTCCGATCCGGTCAATCAAGGTACCGCATAAAGCACCCTTCCGACCGCCTCATTAAAACGTGACTTGCACGCCCCGTTGCGCCTGATTTAGCTGCTTGCATGAAAACATGGTGCTCCTCCCGATTGGCCGGCCTCTTTCTGGCGCTTTGCATGGTATTCGGCGTCTTGTCCGCCAGCCCCGCACTCGCCTGCGCCTCGGGTCACCCCTGCACCGTGACGACCCATGACGGATGCTGCGGTTTGCCCGCGTCGCAAAACACCTGCGGCACCTGCCTTCTTGGAACCGAGACACCATCGCATGCCGGTTCGACGACGGCAGCGATCACGCGGCCGCACCTCGACACCCATCAATTCCTCTTGATTGGTCTGTCCCTGCACCCCTCACCACCCCCTCCACGACACGGGGTCCATGACGATCAAATCCGACTGAAACTGTAAAAAGATAGGAAGAATGATGAAGAAACTTGCACTTGCCGGCCTCTTGCTCCTGGGCCTTTCCGGAATGGCTGCGGCCGCAACTGCCTGCTGCGTCGGCCTCGATTGCTGTGTCGACGCAATGCCTTGCTGCGATATGTGATCTTTCACACACCGCTTTGAACCTGAATGCCAGCCTGAAAGGGCTGGCATTTTCTTTGACCATTCGGCAGGAAACCGCCCAAGTTCGCGTCTGGCCGCGTCGATGTAAATATACATTACATGCCCCCTTGATTCCCCGCCGGGAATGCTGATCTTGGTCCATGTGAAGGACATTCACATAATCGCAACCCCAAGCAACGGAGCAAGTCCCGATGTATTCCGCCCCGACCTCCGCCCCAACCGGCGGCTTTACTTCCTGGCCGCGCCGCGCCGAACAGTGGCTTGATGCAAAAGGCAGACCCGCCTGGATCATCGCCATGATCCTCGGCTTTATCTTCTTCTGGCCCGTGGGCCTTGCCCTGCTTGCCTATATTATCTGGAGCAAACGCATGTTCAGAGGTTCCTGCAGCCAAAGCCGCGTTGATCGTCATCGTCATCATCGCGGCCATCACGCGACCTTCGGCTACAGCGGCAACGCTGCCTTTGACGCCTACAAGGCCGACATGCTGACCCGTCTCGAAGACGAACAGCGCGCGTTCGAGGGTTTCCTGCAGCGCCTTCGCGATGCCAAGGACAAGTCGGAATTTGACGCCTTCATGCAAGACCGCGCCCGCGCCGCCGCCGAAGGCCCGGCCGTTCCGCCCGCGCCTGAATCCCCGGCAAACGAAGGCCGCTCTGGCGCATACTGACGCGCATACTGAATGAAAAAGACACAGAAATCCGCCGGGCACGTTTTTGCCCGGCGTTTTTGTATCTCGGGCTTGGCGCACGCGATCTTGCTTGCTAACGTGCAGCGTCCCGGCAACGTCAACGGTCATGCGTCACACAGTTCCCATCGCCCCGCAGTTTTATGTGACAGCCCCTCAGGCCTGTCCCTATCTGGATGGCCGGATGGAACGTAAACTTTTCACCGCCCTGCAAGGTGATCATGCCCAGACCCTGAATGACACCCTTTCCAAACAGGGCTTCCGGCGATCGCAGAACGTGCTTTATCGCCCGTCCTGCGCGGAATGTTCGGCCTGCATGTCGGCGCGCATCCGCGTCGCGGATTTCGAACCCTCCCGCACTCAGCGGCGGATCAGGCGGCGCAATGACGCCGTGATGCGCAACGCCACCAGCCCTTGGGCCACCGAAGATCAATTCGCCCTCTTCCGCCGCTATCTCGATGATCGCCACGCCAGCGGCGGCATGGCCGACATGGACATTTTCGAATTCGCCGCCATGATCGAAGAAACCCCGATCCGCAGCCGCGTCATCGAATACACCCTGCCCGCCGTGCAGGGTGACCGCGACCGCCCCCTTGCCGCCGTCTGTCTGACCGACGTCTTCGATGATGGCGTCAGCATGGTCTATTCCTTTTACGACCCCGATCTCGCCAGCCAGTCGCTTGGCACCTACCTTATCCTCGATCACATCGACATCGCGCGCGAGGCGGGTCTGGCCTATGTCTACCTCGGCTACTGGGTGCCCGGCAGCCCCAAGATGGGCTACAAGGCCGGCTTTTCCGCAGTAGAGATTTACAAGGGCGGGCGCTGGCAGGATCTTGGCAATCCCGCCGATCACCGCGCCGAACTGCACCCCCTGTCGGTCGATCCCATCGCCGAACAGGTCGCCCGCATCAACCTTCCCGAAGCACGCCCCGTGCGCGACTGACCCCCGTGTCGCTCGCCAAAATATCCGCCGTGGCCCTCGTCGTGCCCGACTACGACGCCGCCATTGCCTTTTACCGCGATGTCATGGGCTTTGATCTGACCGCCGACGTGGATCAGGGCCGCAAACGCTGGGTCACCGTCCGGCCCCCCGGCGGCGGCGTCGAACTCCTCCTCGCGCAGGCCCAAGGCCCCGATCAGCACGCAGCCATCGGCCATCAGACGGGGGGCCGCGTCTTTCTGTTTCTCGAAACCGATGATTTCGCCCGCGACCATGCCCGCATGACCGCCGCAGGCGTCGTGTTTGAACAAGCCCCCCGTGCCGAACCCTATGGCACCGTCGCCGTCTGGCGCGATCCGTTCGGCAACCGCTGGGATCTTATCCAACCCCGTTAACCCACGATCCCCGCAAGGCTGCGCGCCAGACGCCCTCCCGTCAGCCGCTGATCCATCAATGCGGCCAGCGCCGGCTTCAGCGTGCCCTGCCGCCAGAAATCAGCAAGAATTGCATGCGCCTTCATGTCGCGCAAACCGATACGCTGCCCTCCCGTAATCTCCGCAAACTGCCGCGCCACACGGCGGTCATGCACGTTGTCGCCCCCATGCAGGAACACCAGATCGCGCGACGCCTCCGGCAGACAGGCGCACAGCGGATCAAACGCCAATCCCGCAAACCGGTCCTGAAACAGCCGCGCAATATCCGCCGCAGCCCTTCCCCCCACCGACACCCCCCGCGCCCCCGGTATCTGCAAGGCCAGCCGGATTGCCGTCAAACCGCCCATGCTCGTCCCCATCGCACAGCAGCCCGCATACCCACTTGCCAGACCCGCCACCCGCTCCACCAGCGCGGGAAAACTGTCCGCATACCCGGCACAGCCCCGCCGATAATGCGTCCGCGCCCCGTCGCGCAGCAACAGCACATCCCAGTCCCGCGCCAGAACCGATTGCAGAAACACCGGGGTCGGAACCGTCATCCGCCCCCAAAGGGCGGTCACCGCAACCAGCAACCGTCGCCCGCCCGGGTGTTTGCGCCCCCGGAACAGCGTCACATCCGGCCCGAAATCCTGTCGCACAAACGACTGCGGCCACCAGACCCGCGCCAGAAACTGCCGCGTCTCGTTTTCCGCGATCAGGCCCGCCGCCGATGGATCCCTGCGCAATGTCCGCAGCACCGCCATGAACGCGCGCGGGGTCTCGCGCGATTCCGCCTCCAGAATGCGCGCCTGCATCCGCCTCGTGCCGGACAGACCCGGCGTCAGATCAGGGGGCGGATCAGGCGCCGGGTAAGACTTTTGCATCAATCCGCGCTTCCAGATAGGAAACCAGCCCCGCCACACTTACACTCGCCACCACCGCGTCCGCGTCCAGTTCCAGCCCCAGACGTTCTTCCAGCTCCATGATCACCTCGAACAGGCTCAGGCTGTCCATTTCAAACTGATCAAACGCAACGTCATGCCCCCCCAGCAACGGACGCGCCAGATCCGCGTTGTTCAAAATGCCCGTCGCCTTGTCCAGCGCCGCAATCACGATGTCCCGCATACGATCCGTCATCCTTCTACCTTCACCCACAGGGTCTGCAGCACTGCGAACACATCGCAGTCGCGTATACTGAACTCTTCCACCCTGATCCGGCCTGACAATCCCGCCAGATGCCCCGCAAGCCCCTGAAACAGGTCCATCGCCGCAACACGCCCCAAACAGACATGCGCACCCGCCCCGAAAAACCTCTGACGGTCGGCGTCCGTGCCCCCTTCCAGACTTTGCAACAGGCACCGCAAAATCGTGCCTTCCGCGACACCACGCGCCGTCTTTACCGCCTGCCGGTCAATATAGGGCACCCCCGTATGGCTTGGCACCCGCGCAAAACCCGCCTCTGGCGCATCGAAATACGCTTTCAGCGAAAACGCCAGCGTCCCGATCATCGCATCCCGCCCCAGAACCACCAGCGTGACCCGCGATCCGATCCGCACATCACTGTCACCCGGGAATGCCTTGCGCAGCCGGGCAATCAACCGGGCCAGTTCCCCGTTCAGCCGCCGCCGCTGGGCCACCCCGATTTTCTGGCTGAACACGCGCGAGACAAGCGAAGACTCCCCCAGATCAGGGTCGATCCCGGCCAGTTCGGCAATCATCGCATCCACACACGGCTCCACCGCAGCCGCCATCAGTTCATGCCGACCCGGCACCGAAAGACAGCCGAACCAGCGCGCAATCATCGACGGCAGCGCCGCCCTCAGGGCCGCCCGCCGTTCCGCAATCAGTTTGGCCACATCCGCCCGGTGGTCGGCATGGTCAACGCCCCGCAGGCCCAGCGGCAGATGGCGCAACGTGAACAGGATCGCGTCAAAATCGACACCCAACCGGTCAGACAACGCCTGATAACGCCCCGCATAGGGCACAACATCAAAATCAGCACTCGCCAGAACGTCTGTCGCCGCCTGACCTGTCAATACATCCATTCTAACGCACTGGCCCTAATTTCCAGCGTGATGGTTTCACGCAGTGCATATCCGGTCAATGCCATCCGTCAAAATAAAGGGCGGCCCGATCCGGACCGCCCTCTTGTTTTCGCTCAGCCGATCACGACACCATCATCCCGCCGGATCGCCACGATGGTCGACCGCGGCAATCCTGCCCCATCCGGGAAACTGCCCCCCGGGTGCTGGATACCCACGAACAATGTCCGCTTGTCCGATGACCAGGTGATCCCCGTCACTTCCGATCCGTTCGGCCCCGTCATGAACCGCTCGATCTGGCCCGTCGCCGGATCGCCCACCAGCATCTGGTTGTTGCCCTGGCCTGCGAAATCCTCGGCGTTGGAATCGTCCCCGTCGGTCTGGATCCACAACATTCCCTGGCTGTCGAACATCATCCCGTCGGGCGAGTTGAACATGTTGCCTTCGTTGATGTTCGCAGACCCCGCATAGGCGTCCTTGTGCACCGTCGGGTTGCCCGCCATCACGAACAGATCCCAGGTAAACGCCGTCGCCGTGTGATCCTCGTCCGCCGGGTACCAGCGCACGATCTGCCCGTATTTGTTTTCCGCCCGCGGGTTCACCGCCGACACCGGCGTCAGGTCGCCCCCGGCATTCGGCTTGACCGCCCGATCCTTGTTGTTGGTCAGACAGCAATAGGCCTCCACCGCCACCGGGTTCACCGCCACCCATTCCGGCCGGTCCATCGTCGTCGCCCCCACCTTGGACCCCGCCATCCGCGCATGGATCAGAATCTCGGGCACCGTCATCCCCGTCGCCTCGGGCGTCAGGGCGATCCATTCGCCCGTCATGTCATCTTCGAACTTCGCCACATACAACTGCCCGTCATCCAGCAGCGTCGACGTATCGCCTCCCGCCACATAGGGGTTGGTCGACACGTATTTGTACAGGAATTCGCCCCGTTCATCATCGCCCAGATAGACGACGACCTTGCCGTTCCGCGCCACCGTCAGCGCCGCATTCTCATGCTTGAACCGGCCCAGCGCCGTCCGCTTCACCGGCACCGAAGCCGCATCGGATGGGTCAATCTCGACCACCCATCCGAAACGGTTCGCCTCGTTCATTTCTTTCGACAGATCGTATCGCGCGTCGAACTTCTCGTACCCGTAATTGCCTTCCACGCCCACGCCATAACGGCCATAGGCGTCGGAAAGCGCCACATTCGCATCTGATGATCCGAAGTATCCGTTGAAATTTTCCTCGCAGGTCAGGAAGGTGCCCCACGGCGTCTTGCCCGCCCCGCAGCCCCCCATCGTGCCCAGCACCTTCGTCCCCGTCGCATCCG
>JANMDH010000223.1:0-24641 GCA_031376195.1 Gemmobacter sp.
CACCCTGATCCAGCAAATCCCGCACGGTAAAGAAGTTGCCCAAAGACTTGGACATCTTCTTCCCCTCGACCTGCAGCATCTCATTATGCATCCACACACGGGCAAACTCCCCGTGCGGGTGGGCGCATTTTGATTGCGCCAGTTCATTCTCATGATGCGGGAACTGCAGATCGAGGCCGCCGCCGTGAATGTCGAACGACTCGCCCAGCAATTCATAACTCATCGCGGAACATTCGATGTGCCACCCCGGACGCCCCCGGCCCCAGGGGCTGTCCCAACCCGGTGTTTCCGCATCCGACGGTTTCCACAAAACGAAATCCATCGGGTCTTCCTTGAACGGGGCAACCTCCACCCGCGCGCCTGCGATCATGTCATTGACCGACCGCCCCGACAGCGCACCGTAATCCGCATACGACCGCACCCGGAACAGCACATGTCCGGCGACCTCATACGCGTGGCCCTTGGCGATCAGGTCCGCAATCATCGCCACCATCGGCCCGATGTATTCCGTCGCGCGCGGCTCATGGTCTGGCCGCAGCGCGCCGATGGCGTCCATGTCGGCGTGATACCAGCCGATGGTTTCCTCGGTCCGCTGATGGATCAGTTCTTCCAGCGTCCCCGCCGCCCCCGCCGCGCGGCGGCGCACGGCCTCGGCGTTGATCTTGTCATCCACATCGGTGAAATTGCGCACATAGGTCACGTTATCCGCCCCGTACGCATGCCGCATCAGGCGGTTGAGCACGTCGAAAACCACCACGGCGCGCGCGTTGCCCAAATGCGCGCGGTCATAAACGGTGGGGCCGCAGACATACATGCCAACCTTGCCCGGAATGCGGGGCACGAAAGCCTCTTTCTGGCGGGTTCTGGAATTCCACAGTTTGATGTCCGTCATGAGTTAAGCCTTTGCGCAGGTGGTGCCTGCGGGCAGTCTTTCTTTTCTTTCAGGGAAAACGAAAACGGCCCGCGACGACGTGTCAGCAGGTAATGCAGCAGATGCAGATGATGCCGTTCGTGTTCATGCGCAGGGTGATAGCGCAAGTTCCCCGATCCGCCAAGGGACTTGTTTGGGGATGCCGGGGCTGGCAAACTGCGCACATGTCACGCCAGCTTGTGAACCAGCATTGCGCCACCCTGCCGGGGGCCACGGTCAGTGACCCGTGGGGTGGCGGGCATGATTGCTGGAAGGTCGGGGGCAAGATGTTCGCGGTGACAGGCGCAATGGCAGACCACGGCGTTTCGGTGAAATGCGTGGATATCGAAACCGCCACCCTGCTGATCGACATGGGCCGGGGTATGCGGGCACCCTATCTGCACAAAAGCTGGATCAGGCTGCCTTGGGGTCTGATCCCGGACGCCGAACTGATCGAACGCTTGACCATATCCTATCAGATCATCCGGCAGGCCTTGCCAAAAAAAGTGCAGGCGGGGTTGGGCGCTGTGTTCTGATCGCGGCAGCGGTCAAAGATGCAGTCCCGGATCGCTCCGGGACTGTGGTCATGCAATCGCGCGACAGATTTCAGCCGCCCGAACGGGAAAAGCTGCTGCGGTTGTCGGGCCCTGCCCCGATCCAGCCCGCAATCGTCTGGCTGACATGCGCGATAATCATGGATTTCTGTGACTGGCCCGATGCGCGCGACGCCCGCATCAGATCTCCGGACAAGGCGGGAAAGGCCGCTTCAATCGTTTCCGGCCCGGCCAGCACGGCACCCGTGCGGGCATCGGTGACTTGCGCGATGAAGTCCACATTGTGCACCCCTGCGTTCTGCAGCCGTGTTTCCGCCTCGAACGTCAGGGCGTGAAAGCGGGTCATCGTGATGTTCAACCGCACCGGGCGCGATCCGCGCAGGCCCGACACGCCCTGTTGCGCCGCCGTCGTCATGATGGCCGCCACCTGCGCATAACGGTCGCCGGTTTCCGGGTCTTCGCGCCAGACGATATCCGCCTTTGGCAAAAGCGACTTTTCTTCGCTGACCGTCAGGGATTTCGGCACCGATACATCGACGCCCACCACCCGCCAGCCGCGCGACACGTCTGGCTGAACCGGTGTCACGTAATAGGTGCGGAACGTGCTGCCCCCGCCACATGCAGACAAAAGAACCAAAGCGCCAAGGGCACCCACCATCATCAAACGTCGTGAAATACTCATACCCGTCCTCCTGCCCGAAGCAACCGCCCCGCTCTGCCCAGTTTCATCGACCAACCTTAAGGAATCCTTGCCGATCCTCACACATCGCTCATTGTTATCTTTACTACACCGGCCACGACACTGCAAACCTGTCACCCGGTGCCCGTGCCCGTTGCCGGATGGCAGGCTGCGTGCAACAGGATCATCAGCCACATTCCGGGGGTTATCCAATGCGCATCGCGGTATCCGTCTTTGTCCTGCCGCTGATCCTGACGGCCAGCATCAGCGCGGCACAGGGCCTGCTCGACAGTCACTTCGGGGCGGCGGCACCGCATCGCGGCGGCTGTTTTCATCGGGACTATTCGGCGGACCATCTGGCCAGACACCCCGATCAGCGGGTCACGTCCATCACGCTGGCCCCGGTGCCGCTGGACAGCCCGGAAGGCGAGATCGAATTGAACGTGATGATCCGCCTGCGCGGGGGCGGGGTCTATTCCAGCCTCGCCTATTGTTCCCCATCCCGCGCCACGCTTGCCTGCGGGATGGAGGGGGATGCGGGGACATTCACCCTGACCGGCGCGGCAGACAGCGCGCTGCTGCTGACCGTCGGACCCGACGGGATCAGCTTTGAGGGGGACAGCGAATTTATCGCGCTGGAACCGGACCGCGGCGATGACCGGGTGTTCCTGATCCCGAACGTCAACGCCGATACCTGCACCTGACGCGTCAGTCCCGATCTGCCAGGGCAAGCCATTCCGCCTCGGCCGCCGTCAGTTGTGCCTGCCTGTCCGCCATCAGTTCCGATGCCTTGCGGAATTTCACGGGCTCGCGCTGAAACAGGGTGTCATCTTCCAGCAGATCGCCCAGTTTGCCCAGCTCCGCCTCCAGCTTTTCAATCAGGCCCGGCAAATCCTGCAGCCGTTTGCGTTCCGTGAAACTCAGCCCCGGCCCCGGCTTTTTCGCGCCCGGCCTTGTGGCAGGTGTGCCCGCCCCCAGAACCCGCGTGGGCGCCTGCACCGCCCCGACCCCGCGCTGTGCCTGATAATCCGACCATCCGCCCGGATAGGCCACGGCATGGCCCTGCCCTTCCAGCGCCACAGTCGTTGTCGCCACCCGGTCGATGAAATCACGGTCATGACTGACCAGCAGCACGGTGCCCGCATAATCGCCCAGAATATCCTGCAATAGGTCGAGCGTTTCGACATCAAGATCATTCGTCGGCTCGTCCAGAATCAACAGGTTCGATTCCCGCGCCATGATCCGCGCCAGCAACAGCCGCGCCTTTTCCCCGCCCGACAACGACCGCACCGGGGCCCGCATCTGGCGTTCGTCAAACAGGAAATCCTTCAGATACCCCACCACATGGCGTGGCGTGCCCCGCACCATCACCTGATCGGATGCCCCCGATACCCGCATCTGCGGGTCATTCGTCAGGCTGTCCCACAGGCTCGCGTCCGGGTCGAGCAGGGCACGGGTCTGGTCGAACACCGAAATCTCAAGGCTCGTGCCCAGTTTCACCGTGCCTGCATCAGGTTCCATCGTGCCCGTCAGCAGCTTCAGCAGCGTTGTCTTGCCCACCCCGTTCGGGCCGACAAACGCCACCCGATCCCCGCGCAACACGCGCAGGTCAAAACCATCGACGATGGTCTGATCACCGAAAATCTTGGTCAGCCCCTTCGCTTCGATTACCCGTTTGCCAGACTGCGGCCCGGCCTCCAGTTCCATCGCCGCCGTCCCCTGACGCCGGATCTGCGCGCCCCGTTCGGCCCGCAGTTCCGCCAAGGCCCGCACCCGGCCCTGATTGCGTTTGCGCCGCGCCGAAATCCCTTCGACCGCCCACCGCGCCTCGGCCTTGATCTTGCGGTCCAGCTTGTGGCGCGCGTCATCCTCTTCCGACCACACGGTTTCGCGCCATTCCTCGAACCCGTCAAAGCCCGATTCGCGCCGACGCACCTGCCCCCGGTCGATCCACAGGGTCGCCTTCGACAGCGCCCGCAGGAATGTCCGGTCGTGGCTGATCAACACAAAGGCCGTCCGCGTGCCCTGCAACTCCGCCTCCAGCCATTCGATGGCCTGAATGTCCAGATGGTTCGTCGGCTCGTCCAGCAGCATCAGTTCCGGTGCCTCGGCAAGCAGCTTGGCCAATGCGGCCCGCCGTTTTTCCCCGCCCGATGCGGTGGCCACGGGCGTTTCGGGCAGAAACTTCAGCCCTTCTGCCACCATCGGCACCTTGTAGGCCTCATCCTCCGGCAACTGGCTGGCAGCGTAATCGCCCAACGTCTCGAACCCCGACAGATCGGGGTCTTGTTCCATGTATCCGACATGCGTACCCGGCGACAGAACCCGGGTGCCCTGATCAGGCTCCACCAGTCCCGCCATCACTTTCATCAGGGTGGATTTGCCAGATCCGTTGCGCCCCACAAGGGCCACCCGGTCACCGGGCTGAACGACCAGATCGAGGTCATCGAAAACCGGATTACCGCCGAAGGTCAGCGAGATGCCGGAGAGTTGGAGAAGGGGTGCGCGTGCCATGGGGGGCGAGGTATGCGAGGCAGGCGGCGGCGTCAACGGCAGGGCAAATGCCGTGGCGTAAATTTCGTCACCTTTCGGGAAACTTTATGCGCCACCCGCAATCAGGCGAAGGGCGCGCACCCGTGCCGGCGGGATCGACGCGATTTCCAACCCCGTGAACACATGCAGCGTGTTCAGGCTTGCGTCGATCACCGCATGGTCGCTGACCCACCCGCCCATGCCAAGATAACTGCGCAGCAGCGGCGGCAACGTCCGCATTGCCTGCACGACATCAGGGGCCCGCGCGCCAGCCGCCGGGGCAAAGGGCGCGATCTGCGGCGATTTGATCGACGGCATCCAATGGACCGGGGCAAGATGCCGCGCATTCAGCACCGCAAACGCATCCGCATACCGTGCCCCGTCGGTGCCGGGAAAACTGGAACAGCCAAACAGCATGTGCGCACCGCCCGCATCGACCATCCGCGTGATCGCGGCCCAGGCCAGTCGCAGAATGTCGGGATCGCGCCATCCGGGATGCAGGCAGAACCGCCCGATTTCCATCATCGGCCGGGCAAAGCTTGCCAATCCCTCCAGCCCGTAGAATTGCGCCGAATAACTGCGCCCTATCAATGCCCCGCGGGGAAAAACCATCGCGCGAAAACAGCCGACAACGGCCGTACTGTTCCGGTCACGGATCAGAATGTGGTCGCAGCATGCGTCAAACCGATCCTGATCCGGTGCGGCGGCCTGAAAGGCCAGCTGCCGCAAGGACTGCGCCGCCACCAGGTCGCTGGGGTGATCGGCCAGATGCGCCACATAGCGGCCCCGTTCGAGAACGCCCAAAGCATCGGCCCTGCCCATCGACGCAAACCTTCGTTCACCAGAGTGCCGGATATATCCTTCGGTCTGCACCAACTCGGTCAGTTATCCAGATTTTCCGCCCGCAGCTTGCCGATGCTGCCCAGCAGTTGCCGCACAAAGCTGACGCCCTTGATGTTGCTGTCGGTCACCCGCCGTGACAACGGCACGACCCGCCCCTGTTCCAGACCGAAACGTTCGATGTTGCTGACAGCGCCGCCTTCGGCAAAGCTGATCGCCACGACCTGACGTTCCAGTTCCTGTGGCGGGCGCACCCCGCCTTCGCGCCAACGGCTTTGCACATAAAACCAGCCCACATCGTTCAGCAGGCCGGATGCCGACGGGCGGCCCACCTTTTCGGCAACCGTCTCACGCGTGTCTGTGCCCACCTCGATCAGGGTCAACGCGTCATCGGCAGGGACATAGCCATGATTGCGGTAAATCGGCGCGCAGGCACTGGTCAGCCCCACCATCAACATCGTCAGCCCCAGCATCGTGCGGCGAAAGCCAAGCACCCATGCCTGTGGGGGAACCGTCTTGCCTGCCAATGTCATCCCATCCTCTTGTCTTGCACGACTGCGCCCTTTATGCCCGAAAGCGCAGCTTGAACTTCGGTCTGTGACCCAAGCCCTTTGCCTTGGCTTACAGAAGGTCAGCCTCCGGTTCAAGAAAGCTGTGATGTTTCGTCCCTTTGATCCGCAGGGAAGCCCACCATGCCAAGCGATGCCCATCCATCCACCGCCGATCTGCCCGTCAGCCTGCCGTTTCGCGTCGGTGCCCTGCCCAGTCGCAAACCGCAGCGGTTCGACATGCAGCCCGACAAGGCCGCACTTGCGCTTTTGGCCGCGCTGCTCGATATAACAGCGGTCCGTCGCCTGCGCTTTACCGGGGAAATACGCGCCAGTGACCGCACCGATTTCGTGCTTGAGGGCGATCTGTCCGCGCAAATCGAACAACCCTGCGGGATCACTTTGGTCCCCGTTCAGACCGATATCCGCGAACATGTGACGCGCCGCTATCTGGCCGACATGGCCCTGCCGGACGCCGAAGATGTCGAGATACCCGAAGATGACAGCAGTGAACCCCTGCCCGACGTGATCGACGCCGGTGCCGTGCTGGCCGAGGCGCTGGCACTTGCGCTGCCGCTGTATCCGCGCGCACCGGGGGCGGAACTCGGGGGCGAGGCGGTGTTCGGACCGCCGGGTGTCAAGGCATTGCGGGCAGATGATCTGCGCCCCTTTTCCGGCCTTGCCAGTCTTGCCGAACGCCTGAGCAAGCCTGGGGCGGACGGGCCGGAAAAGGGCTAGGTCCGACCTGCCAGAAAAGACTTGCGCCGGGGCAGAATGTGGCTATGTTCCGCGCCCTGTTGAAAGCGGTGGATCAGGGTCGCGCCGGGCTGGCGTAAATATCTGTTCTGCAAGGAAATCAGGGGCCTGGCCCCAACCAAACCGAGGTTGAGACATGGCTGTCCCACAGAACCGAGTCACCAAATCGCGTCGCAACATGCGCCGCTCGCACGATGCTCTTGTGGCATCGAACCCCGCCGAATGTTCCAACTGCGGCGAGCTGAAGCGTCCGCACCACGTCTGCGGTGCCTGCGGCCATTATGATGCCCGCGAAGTTGTCGCATCGACCAAAGAAGTCGATCTGGACGAAGACGCGGCATAAGTTGCAACGTTCGGGGCGCGGCCTCCCATGACCAACGGAAACCTTCCTTCGGATCAGGGAACCATCCCAGTTGTCATTTCGGTTGACGCCATGGGCGGCGACAGCGGCCCGGCAGCGGTGGTTGCCGGTCTTGTGCATGCCGCCCGCAAGAACGCGGATATCCGGTTCATCCTGCACGGCGATTCGGGCATTCTGGATGGCCTTGTCGGCAAGCAGCCCACCTTGCACGACCGCTGCACGGTGCGCCACGCGCCCGACACGGTGACGATGCACGACAAGCCGAGCCACGTCGTCCGCCACGGAGTTGCAACATCAATGTGGTCCACGGTCGAGGCTGTCAAAAAGGGCGAGGCAACGGTTGCCGTGTCCTGCGGCAACACGGGTGCATTGATGGCCCTGTCGATGATTCGTCTGCGCAAACTGCCCGGCGTGAACCGCCCCGCCATCGCCTGTCTCTGGCCCTCCCGCAATCCCGGTGGCTTCAACGTGATGCTGGATGTCGGGGCCGACATCAAGGCCGACGCGGATGATCTGGTGCAATATGCGACGATGGGGGCTGCCTATGCCAGCATGGGTCTGAACCTGCTCAAACCCCGCGTCGGTTTGTTGAATGTCGGCACCGAAGAACACAAAGGCCGGGCCGAACTGAAGATTGCGCATGACCAAATGGCGCTGGCCGCCGATGCGGGCGGCTTTACCTTTGTCGGCTTTGTCGAAGGCGGGGATATTCCCGGAAACGCCTGTGACGTCATTGTCACCGACGGCTTCACCGGGAACATCGCCCTGAAAACCGGCGAAGGCACTGCAAAGATCATCTCTGATTTCCTGCGTGAGGCGTTCAATGCGACGTTTCTGTCCAAACTTGCCGCCCTGCTTGCCCTTACCTCGCTGCGCCGTCTGCAAAAGCGGATTGATCCGCGCCGCGTGAACGGCGGCGTCTTTCTCGGGCTGAACGGCACCGTGGTGAAATCGCACGGATCAGCGGATGAAACAGGCGTGTCCGCCGCGATCCGGCTTGCCTATCAACTGGCAAAATCGGGTTTTCAGGAAAAGCTGGCGGAACGGCTGGTCCTTGCGGGTCAGGCGGGCCAGCCGGACCCTGTTCTGGCCTCAAAAGGCGCGATGGGTGGGATGTAATGACTTTGCGCGCAGTGGTTCGGGGCGTTGGGCATTACCTGCCCGCCCGTGTGGTCGAAAACGCCGATCTGGAAAAACTGGTCGATACCACTGATGAATGGATCAAAAGCCGGTCCGGCATCGAACGCCGTCATTTCGCCGCCGACGGCGAGATGACTTCTGATCTGGCCACCGCCGCCGCCCGTGCTGCCCTCGACGATGCCGGAATGCTGCCCGACGACATCGACGCCATCATTCTTGCCACATCGACCCCTGACCTGACCTTTCCGTCCGTCGCAACGATGGTGCAGGCCCGTCTGGGGATGACCCGGGGCTTTGCCTTTGATGTGCAGGCCGTCTGCGCGGGTTTCGTGTTCGCCCTCGCCAATGCGAACGGCATGATTCTGTCAGGGCAGGCAAAGCGGGTCATGGTCATCGGCGCGGAAACCTTCAGCCGCCTTATGGATTGGACCGACCGCACTACCTGTGTCCTGTTCGGCGATGGCGCAGGCGCGCTGATCCTTGAGGCGGCCGAGGGCGACGGCTCCACTGCCGATCGCGGCATCCTGTCGTGCGATCTGCATTCTGACGGGCGCCACAAGGACATCCTGTATGTCGATGGCGGCACGTCCACCGGAACCACCGGGTATCTGCGCATGCAGGGCAAGGAAGTGTTCCGCCATGCCATTGAAAAACTGGCAGAAACCGCGCATGCCGCTTTGGATAAAGTCGGCCTGACAGGCGATGATGTGGACTGGATCGTGCCGCATCAGGCCAATCTGCGGATCATTTCCGGCACGGCCCAACGCATGCATGTGCCGATGGACCGCGTTGTCGTCACCGTGCAGGATCACGGCAACACATCCGCCGCCTCGATTCCCCTCGCCCTGTCGGTTGGCCGCGCGCGCCGGCAGATCAAACAGGGCAATCTGATCGTGACCGAAGCGATTGGCGGTGGATTGGCCTGGGGCTCCGTCGTTCTGCGCTGGTAAGTGCCCCGGCGAACCCCGTGATGCGCGAAATAACGCGTTTCAAGAACCCGGCACAACCCTATGATATTGACTCGTAAATTCATCCGCCGCATCCTGCCCAAAACCCGGGGGGGATGGAATGAGTGAAACTACTCTGACGCGGATGGACCTGAGCGAGGCAGTATTTCGCGCCGTTGGCCTGTCACGAAACGAATCTGCGCAGCTGGTCGAACAGGTGCTGCTGCATTTGTCCGATTCGCTCGCCTCGGGCGAGATGGTGAAAATATCATCCTTCGGTACTTTCTCGGTCCGCTCCAAGACGGCCCGCATCGGACGGAACCCAAAGACCGGCGACGAAGTGCCGATCAGCCCCCGCCGGGTGCTGACCTTTCGCCCCTCGCAGTTGATGAAGGCGCGTGTCGCCAGCGGCAAGAAACGCTGACCGGCGGGTTCATGGAGAAATCCCCTGACGCCTTCCGCACCATCAGCGAAGTGGCCGAGGTTCTTGCAACACCCGCGCATGTCCTTCGCTTTTGGGAAACCCGTTTCCCCCAGATCCGCCCGGTAAAACGGGCCGGCGGGCGGCGTTACTACCGGCCTTCGGACGTGGCGCTTCTGGCGGGGATCAAGCGGCTTTTGCACGAAGAAGGGCTGACGATCCGGGGCGTGCAGAAAATCCTGCGCGAACAGGGCGTGCGCCATGTGGCGGGCCTCGTCGGCCACGATGCGGACAATCAGCCTGACGCCTTTGACGCGCTGCTGCTGCAATCGGAAGCGCCCGATCCCGTTGATACGGTTGTTGATTTTCCCGTCCCCCCCCGTGTCGTCGCAAATGATGCACCGGCGGCCCTGCCTGATCTGTTTTCGCTGATGGCCGACGCCGAACAAGCCCCAGAATCAGCCCCCGACCCTGCCCCGCAGATGTCGGCAATGCCCGACGATGACATGGCCACCGAGGCGACGGAGATATGGTTGCCCACACATTTGCGGGGTCTTGCGCCGCACGCCTTTGAAAACGAACAGGCCGTGCTGGTGGCACTGCATGGCCGCCTGATGGCCCTGCGCGACGCGATGACACAGCCCCGACGTTCGGGCCGCGGTTAGGCCGCCCGAATGTCCCGCTTTCCGCCTTGCCACCGCGTTGAAAATCCGTATGTATCGCGCGTGTCGGGCCGTGGCGCAGCCTGGTTAGCGCGTCCGTCTGGGGGGCGGAAGGTCGTGAGTTCGAATCTCACCGGCCCGACCATAACCGGAACCAGCCCGTCCCGTGAAAACCGGGGCGGGCGGTTTCGTTTCACCGCCGGAGAATTGCAGTGACCATGGGTGTTCTTCCGGCACAGGCCCTGCGCCACATGATCGCCCTTGGGCAGATCGCGGCCAGCCCCGCCGTATCGCCCGAACAGGTGCAACCCGCCAGTCTGGACCTGCGGCTGGGCACCACCGCCTACCGCGTCCGCGCCTCGTTTCTTGCAGGCCACGGGCGGCAGGTGACGGAACGCCTGCCCGAATTTGAAATGCACCGGATGGATTTGACGGGTGGCGCGGTTCTGGAAAAGGGCTGTGTCTATGTGATCCCGCTGATGGAATCGCTCGCCCTGCCTGGCGGAATGACGGCGGTGGCGAATGCAAAATCATCGACCGGGCGGTTGGACCTGCTGACGCGGACCATCACCGATGGCGGTGTCGAATTCGACCGGATTCCCGAAGGCTACACCGGCCCGCTTTATGCCGAGGTCTGCCCGCGCAGCTTTTCCGTGCTGGTCCGTCCCGGCATGCGGCTGAACCAGATACGGTTCCGCCAGGGGCAGGCCGTCCTGACAGACGACGCACTGGCCGCCCTGCACGCGCAAACCCCGTTGGTCAGTGGCACCGCCCTGATTGCCCAGGGCCTTGGGTTTTCGGTCGATCTGCAGCCCGACACCGGCAGTCTGGTCGGCTACCGCGCCAAACCGCACACGGGCGTGATCGATCTGGAAAAGATCGGTTACTACCCCGCCTCCGAATTCTGGGAAGAACTGCACACCGACAAGGGCCAACTGATCCTCGATCCCGGCGCGTTCTACATTCTGGTCAGCCGCGAGGCGGTGACGATCCCACCGGATTATGCCGCAGAAATGGCCCCTTACCTTGCCATGGTCGGCGAATTCCGCGTGCATTATGCGGGCTTCTTCGACCCCGGCTTTGGCCATTCGGATGCAGGCGGTGCCGGGTCGCGCGGCGTACTGGAAGTGCGCTGCCACGAAGCGCCCTTCGTTCTTGAACACGGGCAGGTCGTGGGGCGGCTGGTGTATGAACATATGCAGGCGCGCCCGGATGCCTTGTACGGCACGGGGATCGCCTCGAACTATCAGGGACAAGGGTTAAAGCTGTCCAAGCATTTCCGGGCGGGTTAAGGGCCGGATCAACGGCTCAGTCATCCCTTTCTATTGGCGCGTTGCGAAGCCGTTTCGCCTGCTTGATCGACGTATCCAGCGCCAGCAACGCCCGCACGATACGTTCAAAGCTTGCGCGCGGCAGACGGCCATAGGCGCAACGGTCCGTACCTGGAATCTGGCGAAGGTCATATCCCGGCCATGTAAACCGATTGATCTCGGTGAGGACAACCCAATGCGCGCCCTGATCAAGTCCCAGCGTCCTGCATTCCGCGCCGGTCAATTGCAGGTGGCCTGCACTGGAAGGGAGGGGGCGCGCATGGGTGACGGGCAGAACAGAAACCCTGAACCCAGCATCTGTTTCGGTTGTCAGGATGATCGCGCAAGGCCGATCCTTTGATCCTTCCACCGCACCGCGTGCCGTCTCATTACTCCACAAAAACGAATAGCGGATCACAAGCCCCGGAACGGGGTCAGGTATCTGCATCGTCAGTTCAGATCGTAATCAGCAACAGCCTTCTCAAGCCCGACAAGAAAACTATCTGGCAATTCCCCGACCGTCAGGATCTCACGTTCCTGCCGTTTGAGCCTTTCGTAATTCTCAAGCTCTTTCGGCGAAAGAAATCCACCCACCAGCCTGTCATGGCTCATGACCCGCACAATTCCATACTCGCGCGCATCTTCCTTGATCCGTGCAAAGCCACGCGCAAATTCCGTCGCGTTATAGGTCACGTCCATTGGGTTGCCTTTTCCTGCCATTTTCGCAAATTACATATTTTGCACAAAATATCAAGACTAACCCCGCCCCAGCCGCTCCAGCCGCGCCGCGCGTAGCCGCGCGAAATCATCGCCCGCGTGATAGCTTGACCGCGTCAGCGGCGTGGCCGACACCATCAGGAACCCCTTGCCATAGGCCGCCTTTTCGTAGGCTGCGAATTCATCCGGTGTTACGAACCGGTCCACCCGGTGGTGTTTCGGCGTCGGTTGCAGGTATTGCCCGATGGTCAGGAAATCCACATCCGCCGCGCGCATGTCGTCCATCACCTGCCCCACCGCCATCCGTTCCTCGCCCAGACCCACCATGATCCCCGATTTGGTGAACATCGCAGGGTCCAGTTCCTTGACCTTCTGCAACAGCCGCAAGCTGTGGAAATACCGCGCGCCCGGCCGCACCTCCGGGTACAGGCCCGGCACCGTTTCCAGATTATGGTTGAACACGTCAGGCCGCGCTTCAACAACCTTTTCAAGGGCTTCCGGTGGACACTTCAAGAAATCCGGCGTCAGGATTTCAATCGTTGTCCCCGGGCTTCGATGCCGCACCGCCCGGATCGTCTGCGCGAAATGTTCCGCCCCGCCGTCCGTCAGATCATCCCGGTCGACGCTCGTGATCACCACGTGGTTCAACCCCAGCTGCGCCACCGCATGCGCCACCCGCCCCGGCTCGAACGCGTCGAGCGTTTGCGGCTTGCCCGTCGCCACATTGCAAAACGTGCAGCCTCGCGTGCAGATCTCGCCCATGATCATCATCGTCGCATGACCCTGCGACCAGCATTCGCCCACGTTCGGACAGCCCGCCTCTTCGCACACTGTCACCAGTTTCTGTTCCCGCAGAATGTCGCGGGTCCGTTTGTACCCTTCCGACGTCGGCGCGCGCACCCTGATCCAGTCCGGCTTTTTCGGCTGGGCATTGTCCGGGCGATGCGCCTTTTCGGGGTGCCGCTGGTCGGGAAGTGTCAGGTCGCGCATGGTCATTCACCTGCCTGTAAACGTGGTAATGAAATAGCCTCTGTGCGGGTCCATGACAACAGTAACCCTGAAAATAGCGAGCCACCGCCGTGTGCAAAGGAAACATGCCGGCAGGTACCCCGCATGTCCCTACCCGATCAGCGGCCCGGATCGCCCGTATGTTTCGTCATAATGCCGCCGCAGGCGTTGCAGCGCGATGCGCAAAACCACCTTGCCCGACCGCGCCGCCCAGCCAAGCCGTTGTTCCGCCGTCTCCAACCCTTCCAGAAAACAGCAGCACCGCAGTGCCACGTCCCCCAGCCCCGGCCCCAGATCCCGCAACGCGGCGGCAACCCTGTCCCGCGCCGATTGCGGGCCGCGCGAAACGCCTGCCTCTGCCTTAAATCCCCCCCGGTCTGCGCCCGTCAGAAACCGTTCCCAGTTTTGCGTCACCCGCGGCCCCATCTGCGCCAGTTCAAAATCTTCGCGCAGGCGTTCGGCTGCGGCCACCAGATCATTTTCCAGAAACACCCGCCCCTCCTTGTCACGCCGCCGCGCCAGAACGGAAACCGGGCTTTCCGCCGCATTATAACGCAGCTTTTGCCCATCATCCTCGCCCTCCCGATCCTGCAGATCCCGGTGCTGGTCTGCAAAGCCGCCAAATTGGCGCGCATCGCCTGAGGGCGTATTGCTGTCCGCCGCCGACATCCGCTTTAACGCGAGCCGCCCGACCGATGTCAGCACATAGGTCGCGATTCGCCCGGTTTTCTGGCAGATGATCCAGTCCTTCAAAGCGAATGCCTGCGCGATATTGCGATCCAGAACCGCTGTCTGGATCATCTGCCCCCCCGCCGCTGTCCGCAAGACGGCGGCCCGGTCCATATCCGTGGCGATTACCAGAACCGCCCCCGGTTCATTCAGCCGCCGCAAGATCCGGGGTGCTTCGCCCCGGATCATCGCCTCGTCCACCGGGGCCGCCGATATGCGTGTTTCGGATGTCTTGGTCATTCCTGCCTGTCCCCTTGAAAAATCCCCCGACAAAGCCGTGCCCTTGCCCTGTCCCATCAACGTCAACGCCTCGTCCACCAAAGGATCGTCCCGCCGATTTTCGAAACGGCGCACCTGCCGCATCACCGTCGACGCGTGGCATCCCCGCTGCCGGGCAAGCGCGCGCAACGACACGCCAAGTTCAGTATGATCAAGATACAGGCGCGCGGCATCCGGAAGCCACGACGGCATCTGGCGGGCCGGTTTCAGGTTGGTGTCGCACGCCACCCTTTGCGGATGGGAAACGGCGGTTTCCGGGGCAAGTCGATATCCATGCTTGGCAGCAATCGGCATTGGTTAATCATCCATAAATCGCTTCTCACATTCCGGATAATTCGAGTGAATTCTTAAACATTTTGGTAACTGCCGCGCGGTGACCCGAATTCATATGCAACGCTGGGTTGATGTGCCGCAATGTGGCGCCCGTCACATGAACGGAGCATCCCGATGACCAACTTTCCCGCACTTCTGGCCAGCCTGCGCCGCCCCCGTCTTCTGATCCGGGCCGCGCGCTTTGGGTTAGAGGATTATCGCCGCGAAAAGGACTTGCGCCGCCTGTTGCCAAAGGCCGCCCCGGACCGCCCCGACCAGATCATGTCGTGCCTGATGGCGGTGGAGGAAGATCTGGAAATCCGCAGACGCGAAGGCGACGCCGGCTATTCGCTGGCGCGCCATATCGAGGTGCTGATCGCCCTGATGTCCGAAGTGCGGCTGTTGCCGCAGGACCGGCGCGCGTGAACCGACCGGTCAGATGAACGCGTCGGGCATCGACGCCTTCTTGCGCGCGACATAATCATCGAGGGCCTCGGCAATGCCGGGGTCCAGATCGGGTTGCTGATAATCGCCCAGCATCTTGGCCACGCGCGCCGCCGCCAAGGTTTCTGTATCGCGCGCGCCCTCTTCTGCCCAGGTCTCGAACGGTTTGTAATCAAACAGGTCCGACCGCCAGAACGCCGATTTGAAATTGCCCTGCGTATGTTCGCAGCCCAGATAATGCCCGCCCGGCCCCACTTCGCGGATCGCGTCCATCGCCTGGCCGTTGGTGTCCATCATCACACCCTGGGCAAGGTGGTGCAATGTTCCCAACTGATCCGCGTCCATCACGAATTTCTCATAGGAACTGACCAGACCGCCCTCCAGCCAACCGCAGGCGTGCAGCATGAAGTTTACCCCCGCCAGCAGCGCCATGTTCAGGCTGTTTGCCGTTTCATACGCCGCCTGCGCATCCGGCAGCTTCGATCCGCAAAAACTGCCACCCGAACGGTATGGCAGGTTCAACCGCCGCGCCAGTTGCCCCGCGCCATAAGTGATGTGTGCCGCCTCGGGCGTCCCAAAGGTTGGCGCGCCGCTGTTCATGTCGATGGATGTCACGAACGCCCCAAAAATCACCGGCGCACCCGCGCGCACCAGTTGGGAATAGGCAACGCCCGCCAACACCTCGGCCAGCACTTGCGTCAGCGTGCCCGCCACCGTCACCGGGGCCATCGCACCGCCCACGATAAAGGGCGAAATGATCGTCGCCTGCCCCGCCCGCGCATATTCCTCCAACGCGCCCATCATGATGCCGTCAAACGTCAGGGGGCTGTTGATGTTGATCAGCGACGTCATCACCACGTTCTGATCGACGAAATCCGCACCGAACAGCAGCTTGGACATTTCGACCGAGTCCGCCGCACGGCTGGGTTCCGTGACCGACCCCATATAGGGCTTGTCCGACAGCGTCATGTGCGCGTGCAGCATGTCCAGATGGCGCTTGTTCACCGGTATATCCGTCGGCTCGCACACCGTGCCGCCCGAATGGTGAAGCCATTTTGACATGTAGCCCAGTTTCACGAAATTCTGAAAATCGTGGATCGTCGCATAGCGCCGCCCGCCTGCCTGATCCCGCACGAAGGGCGGGCCGTAAACCGGGGCCAGCACCAGATTGCGCCCGCCGACATCGACATTGCGGCTGGCATTGCGCGCATGCTGGGTGAATTGCGACGGTGCTGTCGCGCAAAGTTTGCGGGCCAGACCGCGTGGAATATGCACGAATTCCCCCCGCACATCCGCGCCTGCGGCCTTCCACCGGGCAAGTGCATCAGGGTTGTCGATGAACTTGACCCCGATTTCTTCCAGCACGGTTTCCGCGTTGTATTCGATGATCTGCAACGCTTCTTCGTTCAGGATTTCAAAGTTCGGAATGTTGCGCGTGATGAACTTCGCCACATCGAACGACACTGCCGTGCGTTCTGCCCGCCGTGTCGCCCCGCCACCGCCCCGTGCCCTGCGCGTCGCCACTTCGTTCATCTGCATTCTCCTGAAAGACTTGCCGTCCTTATGCCGCCAAGCGCATGCCAACCCCGCGTCGTTTTACGTCGCTTGCGGGCTGAAACCGACATGGGCCGCCTGCGGGCGACATTCCTGTGGCCGATACCGGCTTGATTCGGCCCGGGATGGTTAACCCACCATCCGCCGTTCCGCGTATGTACGAAAGCAATACGTTTGTAATACGGAAAAAATACGCGCCGAATACATACAATTTTCGCAATTCTGTCCCGTTAAAGCAGCGTTCTCAATACCTTGGCGGCCAAAACCCGCAGCACCCGCCACCCCCACTTGCACCTCGCCCCATCATTGGCTACCCGGACACATGACCCAACATCATGACCGCCTTTTGATCATCGACTTCGGCAGCCAGGTGACGCAGTTGATCGCGCGCCGCCTGCGCGAATTGAACGTCTACTGCGAGATTCACGCCTTTAACCGTGTGACCGAAGAATTCCTCAAGGATTTCAATCCCAAAGCTGTGATCTTTTCCGGCGGCCCGGCGTCAGTTTTCGCCGAAGGCGCACCGTCCGCGCCGATGGCCGTGTTCGCGCTTGGTGTGCCGATCCTGGGCATCTGCTATGGCCAGCAACTGATGATGCACCTCTTGGGCGGCAAAGTGGAACGCGGCCACGGCACCGCAGAATTTGGACGCGCCTTCGTCACACCCACCGCCACCAGCGACCCGATTCTGGATGGCTGGTTCAAAGACGGCCGCGAACAAGTCTGGATGAGCCATGGCGACCATGTCTCTGAAATCGCGCCGGGTTTTCAAGTTTACGGCACCTCGCCCAACGCGCCGTTCGCCATCACCGCCGACCCCGCCCGCCACTTCTATGCCGTGCAATTTCACCCCGAGGTGCACCACACCCCCAAGGGCGCAAAGCTCTATGAAAACTTCGTGGCGCTGGCCGGGTTCAAGGGCGACTGGACGATGGGCGCCTACCGCGAAGAGGCGATCCAGAAAATCCGCGATCAGGTGGGTGATGCCAAGGTGATCTGCGGGCTGTCGGGCGGGGTCGATTCTTCCGTTGCGGCCGTGCTGATCCATGAAGCGATTGGCGATCAGCTAACCTGCGTTTTCGTCGATCACGGCCTGCTACGGCTGGGCGAGGCGGAACAGGTCGTCGCCATGTTCCGCGATCATTACAACATGCCCCTGATCCACGCGGATGAGGCGGATTTGTTCATCAATGCGTTGGAAGGTGTGTCCGACCCCGAAGTGAAACGCAAAACCATCGGGCGGCTGTTTATCGAGGTGTTCGACAAACACGCAAAAGCCGTGGGCGGCGCGAAATTTCTAGCACAGGGAACGCTTTATCCGGATGTGATCGAAAGCGTATCCTTCTCGGGTGGGCCATCGGTCACCATCAAATCGCACCACAATGTCGGTGGTTTGCCCGAAAAGATGGGCCTGAAACTGGTCGAACCGCTGCGCGAATTGTTCAAGGATGAAGTGCGCGCCTTGGGACGCGAACTCGGTCTGCCCGCCAGTTTCATCGGGCGGCACCCGTTCCCCGGCCCCGGCCTCGCGATCCGCTGCCCGGGCGAGGTTACGCGCGAAAAACTTGCGATCCTGCAACAGGCGGACGCCGTGTTTATCGACCAGATACGCAAGCATGATCTGTATGATGACATCTGGCAGGCTTTCGTGGCGCTTCTGCCAGTGAAAACCGTGGGTGTGATGGGCGACGGGCGCACCTATGATTACGCCTGCGCCTTGCGGGCGGTGACATCGGTGGATGGGATGACAGCGGATTATTACCCCTTTACCCATGATTTCCTTGGCGAAACTGCCACCCGGATCATCAACGAAGTGGCCGGGATCAATCGGGTGACCTATGATATCACCTCGAAGCCACCAGGAACGATCGAGTGGGAATGATCCGCCTCAGCGGTCAGTTGGTCTGTGCCAACCCCGATCAGGCGGCGATTGTCGTGCAGTATCTGCCCGCGCATATCACCCTGACACTGGCGGAACCGGGTTGCGTGATATTTACTGTAAGATCGACGGATAACCCACTGATATGGCAAGTGGACGAAGCATTCGTCGATCAGGCTGCCTTCGATGCGCATCAGGCACGGACTACCGCATCGGAATGGGCGCAGGTATCGGCTGGTATCGCGCGCCATTTTCAGATCACGCAGGACTAGCCCCCACATCCCCTGTTGTGCCAACATACGAACAGACATCGGGGCAGATCCATACAGGCAGCACGGCTTTTAAGAATCATTTCGGCAGCCATGGAGCGGCACATCGTCGAAAACGGGTCTTCTCCGGGTTTCTTTCCGGTCTGTTGAAAGCAATGCTCGCCATCAAGCAGAGCGGTTATGGGAACGTCGCACACCGATGCGCCCAACCGGATCAGCACCTGCACGAAGTGGCTTAACAGTCCCCGGAGACTGTCAAACGTTGGAGAACAGCTCAGTGCTGAGGGATCCCGTCGGGCTGCGGATCATCCAGACATCATGGCTACGCCCTTTTGCCGACACCTTTCCTTGCGTGACGCGATGCTTCCTCGATAAAGGCCGAATCTCCCGCTGGCGCTTCGGGTTCATCGAAATTCTTCAAACCAAGTTTGCCAAAGACCAACTCAATAATAAGAAACAATGGTTGCGACAGATGGGTCCCCATGTACACGATGTTCAAGCCTCCACTTGGATTTGCTGCTGTTGACGGATTTCAGGATATTCACCGGCGTCCGCGTTGACGGTTCCGGTCAGAACATCCCCCGGAAATTCATTGTGGCAATTCTTTGCTCGTTGAAACGATACTGCTTTGGCGCTTTGCCGACGTGCCACCCGAAATGCTGCATTGGACGGGGTCGTTGTATTCACGGATGGTGTGTTGATGTTCCGTTGCACGGTCGTGTCCCTGCGTATCGAGTGCCGTTATCTCTAAGTGTTTTTTAATGTGTCACACAGGCGATCCGATTTCCCGGAATGAAAACTGAAATTTTTCTGAATCCGCGGCGTTTAATCAGGTGCTTCCGGTTCGTCATGTGCTATATATTTGGCCGCGCAACACAAGATTTAGGGGCCGTTCTTGAGGCAGAGCGACACTCGTTTCGTCCTAAATGATACCATTCTGGATATGACAGCCGGAACACTCTCGCGCGACGGGGCGCTGGTGCAATTGCGCCCTAAATCCTACCTTCTTTTGAAAATCCTTGTTTCAAGTGCCGGGCAGGTTCTGACCAAGGATGCATTGCTAGATGCAGTATGGCCCAATGTGACCGTCACAGAGGACTCCCTGACCCAAGCTATCCGGGATGTGCGCAATGCCATCGCGGACAAAAAGGCATTGCTGGTCCGGTCGATACATGGGCGTGGCTATCTGATGGACTTGCCTGCGCAGGAAACCAGAACCGAGGCGCACCCTTCGGTCGCCTTGCCGCGCGTATTGGTCCTGCCGTTCACCCAGCGACCTCATACCGAAGAAATGGCGCTCCGCATGGAGGCCTTGGCGGAAGATGTTGCTGCAGGGTTGACGCGATACCGGACCCTGCGGGTTGTCTCGACCGTCTCTGCCCGGGTGGCGATGCGTGAAGGACAGGACAGCATGGCCGTGGCAAGGCTCTTGCGCGCGGATTACCTGATCGAGGGAACCGCCACCTTGCAGGACGGCAAGACAACCTTGCGACTTTCCCTGACCGAGACAGAATCCCATGAACAGGTTTGGCGCGAAACACTCGACTGTACCGGCGACGCGATCCTTTCGGCATGGGACAAGATCCTTGCCCGGGTCATCGGGTATCTTGTCAACGGGATAGAGGTTGAGGGGCACAGGCATTTACTTTCGGGCCAGACGGACAATGTCAGTGCTTATGACCATCGGGCTCGCGGGCTTGCCCTTTGGACAAGCGACGATCCCGATACCGCACGCAGATGCCTTGGCCACTTCATGGCTGCGGTGGAAGCCGACCCGAATTTTGCTCTGGCATGGACGCACATGGCTTGGGCTGACCTTGCATTGCATGAAGTCGCCCTGGCACCACCGGATGTTCTGGCAAGGACGCTGGAGTATTCGCGGCGCGCGGTCGAACTTGCCCCATTCGATGGCCGAACGCATTCGGGGCTGGGATATAATCAGGCGATCTACGGGGATTTCGCGGCGGCCGAGGCCAATGTTCGCTTCGGGCTTCAGTTGAATCCCTCCAGCGTCGACTGCCTTTTCGATCTGGCTGTTGTTCTGTTGGTCAGGGGTCGGCCTGTCGAAGTCATCCGGATCCTGGATCAGGCGGCAGACCTGTGCCCTTTGCGGAATGTCTATGATGCTCAGATACGCGGCGCGGCACTGTTCATGTTAGGCAGCTATTCACAGGCCGCTGATGCGTTCATGCGATTGCCAAGCCTTTCCCACCGCAGGCGCCTTTTCCTTGCTGCATCACTTGCAAAAGCCGAACGGACTGCCGAAGCCGTTTCAGCCATCAGTGCAGCCATATCAGCGCATCCAGACCAGGATCATATGGCCATAATGCACCGTGGGTATAACTACGAACATGCTTCTGATAAAATGCACCTGCTGGATGCCGTAAAATTGGCTTTCGACCTTTGATGGACGTTAACCAGGTGAAAGCCCTAGGTTCTCATGCGCGGCGCTTGTCAAATAACTGCTGCGCTGACCCTGGAAATGTCACCAGACGGCAAATAACCCCCGTTCAGCTTGGCCCGGCAAGATCAGTTTGGAATAGCGTACGACTTCATCCGCGGGGGCTAGCCTGCCGCACTGTCGTTGTGCCAGCATGGGCACGGGGCAAAGGGGTGGAGCAATGCAGGCAGCACGGCTTTTCGGAATTAGCGACATGCGGGTGGTGGCGGTGCCAGACCCACAACCCGCCCCCGGCGAAGTGTTGGTGCAGATTGAGGCTGCTGGCATCTGTGGCACCGACCGGCATCTGTTCAAGGGCGAGTTTCCCTGCCTTCCCCCGGTCACCCTTGGCCACGAATTTGCAGGCATCGTCGTTGGGCGCGGGTCGGGCGTGACTTTGGGCGAAGGCACCCGTGTGACGTGTGATCCGAACATCTTTTGCGGCACCTGCGATTCGTGCCGCCGGGGACGGGTCAACCTGTGCGAAAACAACATCGCCATCGGCATTCACCGGGATGGCGGGTTTGCAGGCTATGCCGCCTTTCCCGCCCACCGCGCCATCGCCTTGCCCGACAGTCTGGACCCGGTGTTCGGGGCCTTTTGCGAACCGCTTGCCTGCACCCTGCACGGCATTGATCTTGGCGCACCACGGCCCGGGGAACGGGTCATCGTACTGGGTGGCGGGGTGATCGGGCTGCTGGCGCTGCAACTGGCCCGCAACGCGGGTGCCGAGGTGATGCTGGTGACGCGCCAGTCCGTCAAGCGCGATCTGGCCAAGGCTCTGGGTGCTGCAGCCACGTCAGAACATGCGCAAGACGCCTTGAAACTCTGGCCGAACGGGGCCGATCTGGTGCTGGAATGCGCCGGTGTGGGGGAGACGGTGGCGATGGCCGCGCGCCTGACGCGGGCGGGGGGGCGGATTGTAATTCTGGGGGTGCTACCCAAGGGCGAAACCGTTCAAATCGAACCGTTTGACCTTTTGTTCCGTGAAATCAATCTGCTGCACAGCTTTCTGAACCCTTTCACCCAGTCCCGTGCCGCCGCGATGATCGCGGCGGGGCAGATCGCCATCGCCCCCCTGATTTCCCGGGTCATACCCCTGTCCGACGCGCCCGAGGCCATCGCCAATCCACCCCGCGCGGGCGAGGTGAAGGTGATTGTGGTCCCCGGCTGACTGGACATTCGGGCCGCGCTGCGGGACACAACGGCATGCCCGTCGATTTGCCGTCAAAACCCACCGACCGCCCCCTTGCCGCAGCCTTGTGGATGCTGGGCGCGGTGTTCGCCTTTACGGCGATGGCCGTTGGCGGACGAATGGTGTCTGGCCAGCACGACACGTTTGAAATCATGCTATGGCGGTCGCTGATCGGGTTTGTGATCCTTGTCACCTTTGCCACGCTGACAGGGCGTCTGCATGAGGCGCGCACGAGGCGTCCCCTGCAACATCTGGTCCGCAACCTGTTTCATTTCACCGGGCAGAACCTGTGGCTCTGGTCGATCACGCTGATCCCGCTGGCGCAGGTATTCGCGCTGGAATTTACTTCGCCCCTTTGGGTGATCCTGCTGTCGCCTTTGCTGTTCGGCGACCGCCTGACCCGCCCCCGCATTCTTGCCGCCAGCCTTGGTTTTGTCGGCATCCTGATCGCGGCCCGCCCTGATATGCGCCATCTTGACCCCGGGGTTCTGGCGGCATTGGGGGCAGCCGTTTGTTTTGCCACGACAATCCTGTTGACCAAGGCGTTGACCAAAGGCGAAAGCATCATTTCCATTCTGTTCTGGCTGACGCTGATGCAGTTCGTCCTCGGCTGCATCGCGGCAATGGCGGATGGGTCGATGACATGGCCGACAGCGCAAAGCCTGCCTTGGCTGGTGCTGATCGGCGTCACCGGGATCGCGGCGCATCTGTGTCTGACAAAGGCCATTTCCCTGGCGCGCATGACATTCGTGATGCCGATTGATTTCCTGCGCCTGCCATTGGTGGCGGTGACGGCGATGCTTCTGTTCGATGAACCGATGGAGGGGCGGGTGCTGATCGGGGGCGGGGTGATCCTGCTGGCCAACTGGATCAACATCCGGTTTGGCAACAGTCCTGCCATTCGTCGTGCAGACGGCTGATACCGCAATATGCGGGTCGCGGGCGATCAGCCGCGCTGCTATGGCAAGGTGATGAGCCAAGCCCCCGATCACCAAAATGTCAGCCTGACCGCCTGGATGCTGCTGGCGCTGCTGGCACTTGTCTGGGGCGGGTCGTATCTGTCCAACCGTGTCGCACTGGAGCAGGTGCCGGTTTTGACCACCGTTGCCTTTCGTGTTGGCGGGGCGAGTCTCGCCCTTTGGATTTACGTCGCCCTGCGCCGCCTGCCCGTGCCGCTGACACCGCGTCTGGCGCTGGCGTTCCTTGGCATGGGCATTTTGAACAATGTCATACCGTTTTCGCTGATCGTCTGGGGGCAGCAGCACATCCCTTCCGGCCTTGCGGGAATCCTGAATGCCGCGACGGCGGTGTTTTCGGTCCTTCTCGCGGCACTGATTTTTGCGGATGAACGCCTGACTCTGAACAAGGGCGTTGGGGTTCTGATCGGCTTTCTCGGTGTCGTGATCGTGGTCGGGCTGCAGACAGTGGGCACGGTCAACATCGCATCGCTGGGCCAGATCGCGATGATCGGGGCGGCAGTGTCTTATGCGCTGTCAAGCTCGTTTGCCAAGATCACCCTGCGCGGGGTGCGACCCGAGGTGTCGGCGGCAGGAATGCTGACAGGCGCATCATCGGTGATGGTCCCGCTGGCGTTGATGACCGATGGCTGGCCCACGCTGAACTACAGTGGCGCAAGCTGGGGGGCGCTGGCTTATCTCGCGCTCATGTCATCCGCCTTTGCCTATGTCATTTTTTACCGCATCCTGACCCTTGCGGGGGCCGGAAACCTGCAGCTGGTCACCCTGCTTGTCGGGCCGGTTGCCGTGGTTCTGGGCGCGCTCGTTTATGGCGAAAGCCTTGCCCTGAATGAATATGCAGGCTTTGCCGTCATCGCCTTTGGTCTTTTGATCATCGATGGTCGCCTGCCCGCCCGGTTGCGCGCATATTTTACGTGAACTCCAGCGCTTGGCCCGTTAACAGGACGTAGGGCTGCGGCAGGTGCGATGATGATCTATGAAAATGCGGAAGACTGGCAGGGGGCGGCGCGCAAACGCGTGCTGCTGTTCGGCATGTCCGGCCTTGGCAAGACCCATCTTGCAAACCTGCTGCGCGCGGCGGGGGGCTGGTTCCACTATTCCATCGATTACCGGATCGGCACCCGGTACATGGGCGAATTCATTGCGGATAATTTCAAGCGCGAGGCGATGAAGGTGCC